>QKMY01000023.1 GCA_003242895.1 Candidatus Margulisiibacteriota bacterium | reverse complement strand
TCCTATTCCGGCTGGATGACTACTTCCTCCTACCAGACGACTTATAACGATGCCGGGACTCACAATGTACTGCTGACCGTTTACGATAACTATGGAGGACTCGTTACCCGCTCAATCCTTGTTGTCATCGGTAGTATCAACCGTATTCCAAGTGTCTCAACTGCTGCACTGATCACGGCCAATGAAACTGAAACTGTCTCAATCAATCCCCTCTACTCAGATCCTGACGGCGATACCCTTTCGGTTTCCTATTCCGGCTGGATGACTACTTCCTCCTACCAGACAACCTATAACGATGCCGGGACTCACAATGTACTGCTGACCATTGACGATAATAATGGCGGTATCGTTACCCGCTCGATCCTCGTTATCATCGCTAATGTTAACCGTATTCCGATTATTACCGTAACCGGACACATGGCAGTCAGCGAGAATACCATAATAAGCTTCTCGGTTACAGCCTCAGACCCAGATAATGGCGATAACATAGCGACTCTGGGTATAGGGAATCTTCCCATCGGAGCAACCTTCAACACCGGGACCTTCAACTGGAAACCTGATGGAACTCAGTCCGGAATATACCTGCTGCTGTTTTATGCGGAAGACAGCTACGGTTCAAGAGTAACAGGATCTGTCACAATAAATGTACTGGACGCCAACGGTTTATCTTCAAATGAATACATTATTAGCAAACCGTCTTCGAATAGTATCGTAATGATTAGTCTTCCGGTTGGAACCATTCCCAACAATCCGCTCATGTACTCCTGGAAAAGTGACTTGTATAACGATATCGGTGGATACATAAGTGTAACGCCTCTTGACCTCACTCCTGGAAAAGCTGTCTGGATCAAGTTATCAAACAACCTTACTATCGACCTTTCTACCTGTATTTTTGACGCGAAGGAAAAACAAATAGCCATCCCTGCGGGGTGGAACCAGATCAGCAATCCACAACTTACAGATCTCGAATGGAGCAAAGTAAAAGTACTTCATAATGCTACAGAGTATTCAATTAATAACGCTATTATTAACGGATTAGTAGCGAATGGACTGCACGAATACAGAGACGAATCCTATTACGTTTCTACGACAATCAAACCTTGGAAAGGCTACTGGATAAAAGCCCTTCATCCGCTGACACTTATATTTCCTCCTACAAACAATTCAGAATTCACACCACAAGCTTTCAATCAAACCGATGGCGAACTCAAACTATCATTAGCTATAGAAGACCAAAACCAACAAAAATCGGTTATTTCGTTAATCGGGACAAATAAGCTCCCGATCCTCATTGACGTTTTAGCTCCGCCTGAAGCGCCAGGACAGGTACTGAAAGTTTTCGCAGCAAAAAACAATAACTGCTATGCGATACTCGCAGCTACTCTCAAAAAGGATTACGTTGAATGGGACGTACAGATTTCCTCGAAAGAACCAGGTACAATAAGAATAAACGTCTTGGATCTCGTCAATAACACGGATACTAACTATACCTGGGTTTTACTTGACATGAAATCCGGCAAATCGTATCCCATTGAGACCAAAACATTGAGTTTGACAATTGATAAGGGAATGAACTATTTTAGAGTCCAGGCCCAGGGACCGACAGATAACTCTTTATTTTCAGTAACAGACATCAAGAATTACCCGAACCCTTTCGACCCGAATACCGGCGAAACCTCGAAAATTGCATATACACTAACAGGTTCTAATGCGAATGGGAGTTTTAAAATATATAATAATCGCGGACGACTAATGAAAAAAACAACCATATCCGCAGCACAAATCGGAGGCACTATCAATTATAATGTAATAACTTGGGACGGAACAGATGAGAATGGAATAATGTTGCCATCTGATGTATATATTTATTTACTTGAATTGAACAGCACCAACGGAACTGGTAGCATCAAGAAAAAAGGCAAAATAGTATTATGGAAAAAATAAAAAGATTAACATATGTCATCGTAAATATCGTAATGGCTATCGTAATTATTACCCTCACCGGATGCGGCAGCAGCAATGATACTACAGAAAACATTTCGACTATTAATCTGTCCGGAATATGCCGGCTCGAAGGGATAGCGTCAAACAATGCAGGAGTCATTGTAAGTCTGGCAGGCACGAATACTTATCAAGCATCGACATGCCCAACAGGGCAATTCGCGATGACAGTCCTTCCCGGCGCTTATATTCTAACTGCAACGACATCGAATTTCGAGGAAAATACCCGTACCATATCAGTGACGGAGGCGACTGCAAACTACAATATAGGAACAATAAATTTAAAAAGGATACTCCCTCCCTTACCACCGGAATTTTAGGAAAGTTTATGAATAAAAAACTATTATATTTACTATTAGCAGCTTTAATTATCACAACAAATACTACTGGGTATGCTGCTTTTTTCCTTGACCACGGGCTTGACCTCAAAGGGATGCAATATGGTGGCGCATATACGGCAAACCCGGAAGGCAGCGGTGCACTCTATTGGAATGTCGCCAATCTTTCATTCCAAAACAAGACGGAACTCTACACTGCCTATTCAAAATTGTTTTCTGAAGTGAACGACTTTTCGTTATTAATGAATGGCAATATACGTGGGATCGGTTCCTTCGGCATTGCCTACTACCGCTCAGGAGTTGAAAACATCAGTTATACTGACAATTATGGCAACCCTATCGGTAGCGGTAATTTTTCATTTGTTAATCAAGCATATTACCTCGGTTATTCCTGCAATTATAATGAAACACAAGCACTCGGCATAACCGCAAAAGGAATCACGCAGACTGCTGGTACAATAGGTCAAAAAAAGTATCTTTCCTGCGATTTCGGTTATAAAATTAAATTATCCGGCACCCTTGCCCTAGGCATCTTATTACAAGACGTTGTTAGCACTTCACCAAAAGAACTATACGGCATTTACAGATGCGGGATTTCTTATGACCTCGCGGTTTTAAAATTCAATATAGACTATCTCAGCCACCAACTCTTCAAAAAAACCTACATTAATCTAGGTGCCGGATACGAACCGTTCGACTTTTTTAAAATCCGCGGAGGGTATAATGCCTATGAGAAAAACTGCTACCTAGGGATTTCAATAATCATCAATGAATTAGGCTTTGATTATCTCACTTCAGAACAAGAATTAGGAATAATCCAAAAATTCGGATTAAGCATCCGGATTTAATCCTAAATAATTTTACAGTTGCGTTGAACTGAGTTACACCCCCCGACAACCGCCATACCTGCAAAACAATATTCATCCTTGACGTATATGTTGAACTTCATACAATACATCAAGAATCATCTCTACCATAAAAAATATCAGGTTATTAATAGGATATTTGAGATTCTAGGACTAGATAATGTCATTAGCCAGGGAAAAAACAGATAGCTTTTTTTTACGCCCTGCCATATTAATTCAATTAAATTATAAAAGGAGGAATAATTATGGACTATCAAGAATTCATCAGGGAAGTTGAATCTCTGGATTTTATAAAGGACCAAGAGACCGCCGATGCAGCTATTAAGGCATCATTAGGCATTCTAGTCAGCAGGATACCTGAACCGCAAGCAAAAAAGTTAGCGGAGGAACTACCGGACCCGTTAACCTATGAAAAGTTACGAAGCCATCAAAAAGGGATACAGCTTTCGATCTCTGTTGACGAGACTGTTGCAGAGCTCAGCAAACAATTCGGATTTAACAATATACAGTCACGACAATTATTGAACATTGTATTTGGTGCCGCAAAGGATGCTGTCGGTGACGATACCATAGACGATATAGAAGAAAAATTGCCGGATGATTGGGTAGAAATGCTTGAAGCGGCTTAACGAAATAAATCCATTCACGTGAGTAAGTCCGCCTCGTCACGCTGCTCCAATAATTCGGAGAAAGCTGTGCTGAGGCGGCGATGCGGGATCAGTAAGAAAATAGGCAACAACTACATATATATATCGTTGACTCGGATACTACAAAGGAGTAGTATCCTCACCAATACAAATTAATAATAGTTACAAGGCTACTAAACCCGGAAAAGCAAGGGGCTATTTATGGTAAATAATGCCGAAAAAGTGAAAGATTATTTAATACAAGTTCATTAAGTATCCGGACAACCATACCCTCAAGATAAAACGAATTAATTTTTTACTAGAATAATCCTTCATCTCAAGATCGTATATACACATCCAAAAGTAAGTTGGAATAAACCCTTCAAAAAAGAAGGTTATTCTAATTTTTTGCAAACGGAAGGAGTTATTATGGATTATCCGGAATTTATAGAAGAAATAAAAAAATTGGATTTCATTAATGATCAAATAACAGCAGATGCCGCAATAAAACTCACATTAAAAATCCTGGTAGATATGATACCTGAACAGCAGGCCAGATTGTTGACCGAGAAGTTACCGGAACAATTTCACTTTGATAGACTTGGCAAGCTGCCAAATGATATAATCAAACCAATTTCAATTAATGAATATATACTCGATATAAGCAAACAATTAAGATTAAATATTAAACAATCGCGACTGCTCATTAACCTGGTCTTGCGTACTATCAAAACTGCGATCAAAGAAGAAGCTCATAAGACAGAAAACGCAGGCGATTTAGATAATTTCTTTAAAGTGGCCTGATTACAAATAATTGCGCTTTCTTGCAAAGAACAGCGCAGAATAAAATTACCGTAATAATTAAGCTAATGTCTTATTTTCTTAACAATATAAAACACAAGAAAAATAACCGCAAAAAAAAGTACCAGGAAAATAGCAAAATATATTTTTGCTAAAGCAAAAGCAAAATTAGAAACCGTACTAAACCCTAAAAACATAGCAATAAGAGCTATAACAATAAAAGCTATTATCCATCGCATCATGGTTATCCCCCCTCCAAGATTCTTGCAGGCACTCTATATCGAGGAAAGCACATTGTCAACTAGCTCGCAAGGATGTAACCATAGAGAGGCGTACCAGCGGCACGCCCCTACCAGAATCCCCGGATCACACAAATTTAGCTATTAGGGCTACGATATCAAGAAGAGCTTTGACCCGACAAAAGTATCCGGGACCTAACGCATTGACCGAACACCCCAGCAGCAGTAGTATCGCCCCAACACAGAAACCGGAAAAATAATATAGTCCTTTGAGAAAAACTGATAAAGGAGCAGTCCTATGCCAGGAAATCCGCAAACAAAAAGATACCTATCAGTTTTTGACAGCATCGCAATTGTAATGGGGATCGTTATCGGTGCAGGAATATTCAAAACTCCGTCACTGGTAGCTGCAAGTGCCGGGAACGAGGTAACGATAATTATGGTATGGCTGGGGGGCGGGATTATCTCGCTTATCGGAGCATTATGTTATGCAGAACTTACATCTACTTACCCAAATATCGGAGGAGAGTATTTTTACCTGAACAGAGCCTTCGGCAAAGCACCCTCATTCTTATTCGCGTGGGCCAGAATGGCTGTCATTCAGACCGGCTCAATCGCCATGATGGCATTCCTCATCGGCGACTACGCTTCAAATATTCTCAACCTTGGACTCTACTCTTCTTCATATTATGCCGCATGCACCATTGTCATACTGACAGCAATAAATATCGCCGGAGTGAGCCAAGGAAGCTGGATACAAAAAATTCTTATTATATCAACCATTTCCGGTCTCTTATTTATCTCATTCTCAGGTTTCTTTCTCGCATCTTCAGACAAAATTCTAAGCCAGATATCACCATCAAGCGCTTCAGGAATAGGGAAAGCGATGGTCTTTGTCCTGCTGACCTACAGCGGATGGAACGAAGCTGCTTATCTTTCTTCAGAGGTACGGGATCCGCAGCGGACTATGGCAAAAACCCTGATATATAGCATTGCAATAATAACAGCTGTTTATGTCATGATTAATATAGCCTTCATTGAAGGCTTAGGCATTCAAGCGATGTCGAAATCTGAGCTGGCAGCAACCTCTTTAATGGAAAACGTATTTGGAGGCTTGGGAGCAAAACTCACAGGGCTCTTGGTAGCGATTGTAGCCTTAAGCACGATCAATGGGATTATCATCACAGGAGCCCGAACGAATTATGCTCTCGGACGGGATTTCAAACCGTTCGAATTTCTTGGAAAATGGAAAGAACAAGTCGGGAATCCTGTAAACGCCTTAATAGTTCAGGGAATCATTTCGATCATGCTCATCGGAATTGGGACCGGAACACGCAACGGATTTGTAATGATGGTCGAATATACCGCTCCGGTGTTCTGGCTTTTTTTCTTGCTGGCAGGCATATCAATTTTTGTCCTACGAAAAAAAGAGCCCTCCATAAATCGCCCGTTTAAAGTCCCATTATATCCGATCCTCCCCGCAGTTTTCTGCCTGATATGTATGTATATGATGTATTCAAGTATCATCTATACCGGAATAGGCGCAGTAATCGGAATAGCCGTCCTACTTACCGGTTTACCAATTTTTTTTCTAAAATATCTTTGCAGCAAAACATCAAAGGAGGTATAAAAATGAAAAAATCAGTAATGGTCTTATTATTTGCAACCATCATAATGATCCAGGGCAGCGGGGCAATCGACAGAATAAGCACCGTGGATACAAATCCAAGCATTCTATCAGCAGCAGAAAAAGAACTCGATGTGCCCTACGTACCGACAGATGAAGAAGTCGTTAATAAAATGCTAAACATAGCCAATATCGGAAGCACGGATATTCTCTATGACCTGGGCTGCGGTGACGGCAGGATAGTAGTAACAGCCGCAAAGCAGTATGGAACAAAAGGTATCGGAGTTGATATCGATTCGGACCGCATCAAAGAATGTCATCAGAATGCTGCATTGGCTAAAGTCGAAGACAGAGTTGAGTTCTTACAACAAGACCTCTTCCTCACTGATTTCAGCAAAGCAACTGTCCTGACAATGTACCTTCTTCCGAGCGTAAACTTAAAGTTACGACCGAAAATACTCAGTACGCTCAAACCAGGGACGCGGGTGGTATCTCACGACTTTGATATGGGCGAATGGAAAGCCGATCAGGTAGCAGAATTAAAAAGCCACACGATCTATTTCTGGATTGTCCCGGCAAACGCCACCGGTACCTGGTCCTGGTCAGAACCGAATAAAAAAAGCGCAAGCATACAATCATTAACAATCGATCAGGAATTTCAAAATATCAATGGAAACGTCATTTCTGAATCAGCAAGCGCACCGATAAAAGATGCAAAAATAACTGGAGACAAAGTACAATTCACTATTGAACAGGAAATAAACGGTCAGTCAATTCCGTTAACATATGTTGGAAAAATTGTTGGCAACTCGATTGAAGGAACGATACAGTCCGGCAACAAATCAATTATCGCAGATCGTACCTGGAAAGCAAGTCGGGAACCTTCGACAGCAACCACACTCGAAGGTACCGATGAAGGTAATCTCGACATTATCCGCATTTAACCTGATTTAAATCAATTCCGGCGGCAATGGTAATAAAGACTATTGCCGCTATTTTTTCTGTTTTAGAGTATCGAGGACCATTCTCAGATTGACCTTTGCATATCTTGAAAAAGAATCGGATACGGCATACGGGATACACAAGTATCCATTATGCACGAGCGATCCGCAGGAATAGACAACGTTAGGGACAAGTCCTTCTCGTTCTTCATCCTGAGCGACTATGAGCGGACACGGCAACCGGCCGATTATCTTCGTCGGATCATTGAGGTCAAGCAGTGCAGCACTTATAGTATATTCTCTCTTCCAGGCAACGTCATGAGTAATAAGTAGCCATCCGTCATCAGTCCTGATAGGAGAACCGCAATTCCCCATATGAACGATTCCCGGCCACTGCGGTTGTAATAACAGCGCAGATCCTCCCCAGCGGTAGAGGTCATAAGAGAACATGATATAAATGTTCCGGCCATCTTTTCGAGAGATCATTGCATACCGGCCATTAATCTTTTCCGGAAAAAGAGCGAACCCTTTATTCATTATTTCCGGACCATGAAGCTTGCTTATAGTAAACCTCACGAAATCCGTAGTCTCGATCAAACTCGGGACCGCATCCCGCCCATCATAAGCATTATACGTAGCAAAATATGTAACCTGTCCTTCATCATGAACGAAACGGACAAAGCGAGCATCTTCCATTCCCCCGGCTTCATATGGAGCAGAAGGAAATAAGACCCGCTCAGTCAATGAAGTCTCAGAATCGAATTCCGTTGTGTAGGAATCCTCCAGGGATAACCGGATGAGGTCGAGCGCTTCTTTCTGGGAACGGGTTAATTGCACTTGCATCCCTAGCTTATAAAAATGAAATTCCAGTTCATCACACTTCAACTCGTCCGGCATTATGGATATAAGATATTTTATCTCACTATATACTGCAAGATTGACTGCCGCTGTTACAAGATCATTTCTAGTAACCATCAAAGGTGAAGGTACTGTTGCGTACCGGCTAGAGAATTCTTCTTCCAAAGTACTATTCTCCATCCTGATGAGACACTCACTGTCGATAATCGCCTGGACAAAACTGATTGTCGAGAACTGCCCTTCTCCCATTGAACGCTGGCTAACTATTACCCGGAGTTCCCCGTCCCGAAGAGAACTTTGATCAGGATGAGGGACCATAGAATGGTTGAATGTCGCAACGTTTTCGAAAGAAATCTCTTTGGTAAACATCGCACCGATGAGCAGCTTTTTATCGTATTCAAGGAAATCAGGAATTAAGTTTTCGTCACTTCGAAGACGCACGATTTTTTGATAATTCCGAACGATAACATCACGATACTTTCGATGCCGCGACTCGTAGTTGTCCATTATCTCAGAAAGATATTCAGCTGCCTGATTGCCGCTCATCTCCAGTACCGACCGGATAACGTCACTGTCATTCTCATCCCCTTTACACCAGAAAACCAGAAGAACCCTGTTCGTCGGCTTGAGCTCGAAATCCTTTTGCTTAAAAACATGAACGCCGCCATTACGGCGCTTCGCGATACGCTGTCCTAATATATCCCGTGCCATAGCAATTCCCCCTTTTGCCCACAGCTATCTATAAAAATATATTTTCTGGATTATTGACGTTGCAGTAGGATACTATAAGTCGCCATATTTCTCTATACCAAATAAATGAGGTAACGAAGGCGGGGAAAGTAAAAAAGTCTGATGCAATAACGAATGTTGGATTGTGTTGAAACAATGCTATCTTCTAATGATTTGCCAGAGCAAGACCGACCATGCTAGCAAAAGATTCTAATAAGCGAATCTGGTCAGCTGTAAGGAAATGCTCTTGATTCGTACTTCGAATACCGACGACACCTATAGTGCTTTCTTTAACATTCATCGGTAAAAAGTACCACATTGAAGACGATAACGTACGTGTATTTCTTCCAGCCGGCTGACCGTTTTTATAGACCCAGACGGCGATAGCCTTTTCGGCTTCATCAATAATTGATCGAGTATGAATGTGCGTAGCGAGTGTAAGATTACCGTCAGCGTCAGGAACGAATATCACGGCGTCGCTACTAAAGGCCTCCGAAATATTCGTCGCTGAACGGCTGAGAATATCCTCGACATTTTTAGACATCATCATTTCCCTGCTAAACGTATAAAGAGAAGAAAGAAACCGTTCCCGGCTGTGAGAAGTCTCGTACTGCCAACGGAACATCTTCGCTAAAAAGCTGTTAATTAAAGCGATGGCGATAAACACCAGAAAGCCCGGCAAATATTTATAATCCCCGATACTAAAAGTAAAGAACGGAGGAATAAAAAAGAAATCATACAAGCTAATAGCTATGGCTGAGGTAAATAGTCCGACTCTGGTACCCCAAAGAACACTACTGGCTATCACAGGAAACAGCAGTAACATTCCAATATTAGCAGGGTCAAGCCATTGTCGTAATGGCCAGCTAATTCCTACGGCAATTGCCACTGACAGGCAACTCGCCAGATAAGATTTATAGTCTTTTTTGTTGAGTGCCTTGTACTTTTCATATAACGTTTTCCTATAGCTCTCACTTCCAACGATCAGGACGTTAATCGGGCTGCTTTTACGTACCAGCTCATTGATAACTGAGCCTTTGAACAGCTCCTCAATTCTTGATCGATGAGAAAGTCCGGCGATTATAAGCGTAACATTTTTTTGGCGGGCAAAATGAATAATCTCATCAGCAATTATTGTGCCGCTCAGTGGAAATACTTTTGCACAAAGCTCGGTTGCCAACAGTATATTTTTTTCCAGTTGATTTCGAGAGTTATCGTCTAAATTCGTCTGCTGGGGTGAGTCAACATAAACAGCGTACCAATCGGCGTTAAGGTCCGAGGCCATTCGGTGGGTAATCCTCAACAATCTCTCTGACGAAGGACTGCCGCTGATACTCACAAGTAATTTCGATCCAACCGGCCATGGTCCTATAATTCCACTTTTCTCCATATAGGACTGCATGTCTTCATCAACCTGCTTTGCCGTATAACGCAAGGAAAGTTCCCGCAATGCCAGCAAGTTGCCCATACGAAAAAATTTCTGCATGGCAAGCTGAGCTTTCTGGGGAATATAGACTTTGCCTTCTTTCAACCTCTCAAGCAGCTTTTCCGGAGTCAGATCGACCAATTCAATCTCATCAGCCAATGCTAAAAAACTATCAGGGACCGTTTCATATACTTTTATCCCGGATGTTTGGCTGACGATATCGACAATGCTTTCCACATGCTGGATATTGAGGGTCGTAAACACATCGATTCCGGCATTAATCAATTCTTCAATATCCTGATAACGTTTACTATGCCTGGATCCTGGCACATTTGTATGAGCGAGCTCATCCATAAGCACAAGCTGAGGAGCACGGGAAAGGATTCGATCGATATCGACCTCCTCCAAGTCCAACCCTGAATAAGCTATTTTCTTTCTGGGAATACATTCCAGACCTGCCAGTAATGCCTCGGTTTCTTTCCGGCCGTGAGTTTCGGCAATACCGATGGCAACGTCAATACTATTCTTCTTGCTGAGTGCCCCGTCCTGAAGCATTCGATAGGTTTTGCCAACTCCGGCACAATAGCCAAGGAATATTTTTAAACGTCCTTTATTCTGACGAATTAAATCTTCATCTTCCTTTTGTATCTGCATGAGCACTACGTCAGGATCTGTTCGTTTATAATCTTCCATAAATAACCCTACTATTCATTATATAGAATCCATTGCCAGATTGAGAAGTAAAACATTAACGCCTTTTTGACCCCAAATTCCAATAAAATCCGGTTCAACATGCTTGTAGATTAAAGTTTTGATCGTGGCTAGGGGAATATTTCTATAACGTGCAACACGAGGCGCCTGAAGCATGGCGTTTTCAATCGAGATATTGCGGTCAAGCCCACTGGCAGAGGTTAATACCATATCAGCGGGAATCAAATTATTTTTTGGTAACGCGTTATCTTTCCTGGCCTGTTCAAGTCGTTGAGTAACTTGAGCCATAAGTTTTTTACTGGACGGACCAAGGTTGCTTCCTCCTGAACCGGCACCATTATAATCCACCGCTGACGGTCTGCTATGGAAATAAGTAGGCTTGCCAAAATCCTGGGCAATCAATGAGGAACCGGCCACAACTCCGTTAACATGAACTAAGCTTCCATTGGCTTTTACTGGCATAGTTCTCTGCGCGATAGCAGTTATTAGCAAAGGGTAAACAATTCCCAAAAAAAACGAAAAAACAATAAATACTTTAATGGCCCTGACAAATTCCTTCATACTCAACCTCCTCAATTTTTTATGTCCCTGTCACTTGTTACGTGTCACTTCTTTGTTCCCCTTCAGGGGTTATGCCAAATGAAGCGCAACAATTAGAATGTCTATAATCTTTATTATAATGAAGGGAAGCAGCAGCCCTCCGAAACCGTAAACAACCAAATTACTGATTAACAATTCTTGAGCAGACGCATGTTTGTATTTGACACCTTTAAGCGAAATGGGTATGAGCAGGGGTATAATAACGGCATTAAAAATAACCGCGGAAAGGATTGCACTCTGAGGAGAGGAAAGCCGCATGATATTAAGTATATTTAACTGCGGATACGTTATCGCAAATATTGCCGGAATAATAGCAAAATATTTAGAAACGTCATTCGCTACACTAAAAGTTGTCAAAGCACCTCTGGTGATTAATATCTGTTTACCGATTTCGACAATATCAAGCAGCTTGGTAGGTGAAGAATCCAAATCAATCATATTCGCTGCTTCGCGAGCTGCCTGTGTTCCAGCGTTCATCGCAACAGCGACATCCGCCTGAGCCAGCGCCGGAGCGTCATTCGTTCCATCGCCGATCATCGCGACCATATTTCCTTCACTTTGATATTTCCTGATCCATTCCAGTTTTTGCTCCGGTTTTGCCTGAGCTATAAAATCGCTAACACCTGCCTCAGCGGCAATAGAAGCAGCAGTAAGGGGATTATCTCCGGTGACCATGATTGATTTGATACCCATAAGATGAAGTTGATGCAGCCGCTCTTTGATCCCTTGTTTAAGAACATCTTTCAAACGAATGACCCCGACAACTTTACCGTTATCAGCAACAACGAGAGGTGTTCCTCCTTCACTGGATATGAGTTGAACAGCTTGCTTCACGTCAGATGGGAACGTATTTCCATACGTTTTAACGAATTCTTCTATAGCTTCGGCAGCACCTTTTCTTATCTTTCTATTCATGATATCAATACCGCTCATGCGAGTGTCCGCACTGAACTGAACGAACTGAGAATTAGCAGGGGTCCGGATATCTCTTCCCCTTACCTGTATTTTTTCTTTGGCAAGAATAACGATGCTTCTGCCTTCAGGCGTATCGTCAGATAATGATGCTAACAAAGCAGAGTTAGCAAGTTCCCCAACCCGAATACCCTCAGAGGGAATGAATTCTGTTGCCAACCTATTCCCAAGAGTTATCGTGCCGGTTTTATCCAAAAGAACAATGTTAACATCCCCTGAAGCTTCAACCGCTCTTCCGCTGAACGAAATAACATTATGGGAAAGAAGCCTGTCCATCCCGGCTATGCCAATAGCAGGAAGCAAGCCGCCAATAGTCGTCGGCATCAGGCAGACCAGCAGGGCGACAAGAACTGTGATCAATATAGGGATATTCATATAATGAGCGAAAAAGTGTAAGGTGATGACTACCACAAGGAACAGCACAGTGAGGCCGATAAGCAGTATCTCCAGTGCTCGTTCGTTCGGGGTTTTGTGCCGTTTAGCACTCTCAACCATCTTAATCATTTGATCAAGGAACGTCTCACCGGGCTCAGTAGTCACCCGGATATTCACATTTCCCGAAAGAACTCGAGTTCCTCCGGTTACCCCGCTTCTATCACCGCCAGATTCTCTAACCACAGGAGCTGATTCTCCGGTTATAGCTGATTCATCGACGAGTGCTACTCCATCAATAAGTTCTCCGTCACAAGGAATAATCTCGCCTTCTTTAACAAAGACCGTATCATCTTTTCTTAGAGATAAAGCTGAAACATTTTCTGTTTTTCCACTGGCAAGTAGCCTATTCGCAAAGGTCTCACTTCTGGCCTTTTTTAGCGAATCCGCCTGAGCCTTACCCTTCCCTTCAGCTAATGCTTCGGCAAAATTGGCAAAAAGCACAGTAATCCATAGCCATAAACTGATCTGAAGCTCAAACCCAAAACCTTTTCCGGCTATTACGGTTTGGATAGTAATAATTGTAGTGATAACTGACCCTATTTCCACAGCAAACATAACAGGATTTCTGATTGTGGCCCTGGGATCTAAACGTTTGAAAGAATCTTTTATCGCCTGTATGACAATATCAGGTTCCCATATACTTTTTTTATTTCGTTCCATTATATATTCTCCTTGTAATCCATTGTAGTAGGGAACGGTCTCGACCGTTCCCTACGTCATTTTAAAAAACCGTTCCCTATGTCATTTAAAAAAACCATTCCTTACGTCATTTAAAAAGTCACTCCCGCTGAAATAAACAGGTGTTCCAGGAAAGGGCCTAATACCAGAACCGGAAAAAACGTAAGCGCACCAACAATAATGATAACGCCAATCAGAATGAAAACAAATAATGGAGAAGCAGTCGGGAACTGTGCCACTTCCGGCACATTTTTTTTCTTTACCAGCGAGCCTGCTATTGCCAGGGCAGGAATGATGGTTCCAAATCGTCCTACAAGAATAGTGAACGCGAGGACCAGGTTATAAAAAACAGTATTTGCGTTTAGCCCGGCAAAAGCCGAACCATTATTCCCTGCCGCAGAGCCAAAAGCATACAGTATTTCGGACAATCCATGTGGTCCGGCGTTATTCAAGCTGGACAGACCAAAGGTCGTTGACACCGCAATTGCAGCAAAACCAAGTTGTACAATAGATGGCACGATAAGAGCAATGACAGCCATCACCATCTCGTACGGTTCAAGTTTTTTACCGAATATTTCTGGAGTTCGACCTATCATCAGGCCGACAAGGAACATGGCTAAAATAGCATAATGTAGTATCCCGATCAGACCGACGCCAACACCCCCGAAAACAACTTCGCCGATAAACATATTAAAGAGGAGAATAAGGCCCGTTATCGGCATGAAACTATCATGCATCGTATTAACCGCACCACACGAGGTTACAGTCGTCGAGTGAGCAAAAACAACAGAAGCTAACGGCCCGAACCGAACTTCTTTTCCTTCCATATTCAGACCATGCTCAACGCCCAGGTTGGTAAGCAAGGGATTGCCATGGAATTCAGACCATAAAGCGATACTTAATCCTGCCAGGTAGAGGGTCATCATTACCGCAAAGATTGCCCATCCCTGTTTTCGTTTTCCCAGAAGTGCTCCAAAAGCAAACGGCAATGCGACAGTGATAACTAAAAGCCCCAGAATCTCAAGATAATCTGTCATTGGAGTCGGATTTTCATAAGGATGGCTCGAATTAGCATTAAAAAACCCGCCGCCGTTTGTTCCTAGCATTTTTATGGCCAGCTGAGACGCTACAGGTCCCTGTGCGATTATTTGTTGATTTCCTTCAAGCGTATGTGCCGCTACATAAGGACTAAAATTCTGGATAACTCCCTGGGACACTAAAACCAGAGAAAAAACAAAGGCGAAAGGAAGCAAAACATAGAGAACAGCTCGGGTCGTATCAACCCAGAAATTGCCAATATCAGTTGTTGTTTTCCGAATGAATCCTCTAATGAAAGCCATAACAGCAGCAATACCCACAGCTGCTGAAAGAAAGTTTTGAACAGCAAGTCCAAGCATTTGCGTCAGATAGCTCATGGTCGATTCCGGAACATACGACTGCCAGTTGGTATTTGTTACGAACGAAACCGCCGTATTAAGTGCACTATCCCAACGAATAGAACCTAATTTTTGAGGATTGAGCGGGAGCAAATGTTGTAACAGTTGCAGCAAAAAAAGAACTACGATACCGATGACATTAAAAACAACAAAGCTCACCACATAAGTTTTCCAGTTCATCTCTTCGTTTTCATCGACTCCGAAAAGACGATAACATAGGTTCTCTATAGGCCGGAGAATAAATGACATCCAGGTGCGCTGCCCGGAAAAAACCTTTGCCATGTATTCCCCGAGAAAATAAGCGACGAAAGTTAATATCGACAAAAACACTCCTAATTGAACTAACATTGTTATGGTAAACATGCTATCTCCTCCTTTATCCCTATATATACCTAAGAAAGGTTTTTGTCACTTCAGCACGCACTATAATTGAGTGGCTTTCAAATGGCAAGAATTCCCCATCATAATTAAAATTTAGCCTGAAGTCTATTACTTTTCACTTAAACTGTCAACAATATTGTGGGAATTCATGTAGAGGGCGGACGCTACAGCACTTCCATAGAAGGCACACAATTCCTTCGTCCGGGTGAGGCGCAGCACGAGAGCTGTGTTCTTAAGTTAGCGCAGGGGCATAGCTCGCTATGCACTTACTGTCTGCTATGGGAGAAGCGGCTGGATACTAGGCAAATGGAAGGATAAAGTTTCTTACAACGACAATATCAATAAACGTTCACTGTCACACTAACAAGCTCAGTATCCAGTTTCAATTGATTATTATTATCGGTTATCGTAATAACCCGGAACCTGCTGGGGAATTCGACGAGTGCCGGAGTGCTTATATGAGTGATGCTTCCGACCTTCCTGACCTTTTCCGCATGATAGTGTCCACTTAATACGGCAACTACGTTAGAATATTTATTTAAAAGGTCGAGATATTCTTTCTTGTTCACTACGTCGTGATCGTAACTTTTCGTGGGTTCAATCAAGGGAAAATGCTGGACAATTATGACTTTGGAATCTCTGTTATTTGTGAGCTGTTCTTCCAGCCAGTTTAATTGTTGACGGTCAAAATTGCCATGAGCAGTAGCTCTGGAATCAATCACACCATCCATCACAACTATTAGATAGCCTTTTTTGGGTACAAAACTATAATAGGGAGAAGTGTTCTTCTGAAACCTGTTAACCTGATTCAGCAGCTCAAAAAACTTACCTTTCGTAAGACTGCCGTATACGGCGATGTCATGATTCCCCAGAGCAACATACCAGGGACAATTCAATTGGCTGGCTATCTGAGCAAAAGAAGTAAGGGATTTCTCCCTGGGCGAGTTAATGGAATCGCCGGAGAAGACTGCAAAATCAACATTCATACTGTTAATCGTAGCCACCGCATTAGCCAATAAACCTCTTGATTGTGAAAGCAGCCTTTTCCCAGATGGTTTATCACGAAGATCAATGTGCACGTCTGTCAATTGCACAAATCTCAAAACCTGGTTCGGGGTTGCTGCCTCAACTGCATCAGATCTGGTTATTAAGTCAAACCCCATTAGGCCAAAAATCAGCAGCAGTAACAGTACAAACGAAAAAGTTTTTGTTCTGTTTTTTTTATTCACACATTTATCCTCCTAATGTTATTGCCCGTTCGCAATTGTTAATACCCGTTGCTAACTGAGCAGCTATATTTCATCTTAACATTAGCCTATGATCCGGGTCTATCTTCCAGGCTACCATTAGTATCGATTCTAATAGCTATCCCTGTGTAAAATAAATAGTTATGAAGTTACATTCTTAACTTTCTGCCTATAAATTCTATTTACAATTTTTCTATAGCGTATTAAAACCTCCGAACAGGAGAACACCATGTATTACCAAAAGAATATAAATGAAGTTTTAGAAGCTCTTCAAACACACTTTCACGGCCTCTCAGGTGAAGAAGCCAATGAGAGACAAAAAAAATATGGCCCGAACTCAATTCAAGAAGAAAAAACCGAACAGGTATGGCTAATTTTTCTCAAGCAATTCAAGGACCCTTTGATATATATTTTGCTTGTTGCAGCACTATTCACTCTCTCGATTAAACATTATATAGATACTGCCGTAATAATCACGGTCATTTCGGTTAACGCCCTGCTGGGACTATTTCAAGAATACAAAGCGGAAAAAGCCATGCAGGCAATAAAGAAACTCGTCGAACAAAAAGCATCGGTTATCAGAGAAAACCAAGAACAAAGAATAAGTTCTGAGGATCTGGTGCCAGGAGACATCGTTATTATAGCTGCTGGAAATAAAGTACCGGCAGACATAAGACTTATCGAAGTAAAAGAAATCGAGATCGACGAATCAATGTTTACAGGAGAATCCGCTGCTGTAACAAAACAGGTACAGGAGATGACAGGAATAAACATATCCCTGCCGGATCAGCTCAACATGGGGTTTATGGGTACCGTGATTTTGAAGGGAAGAGGAAAAGGAGTTGTTGTCAATACAGGTGATCGGACTGAGCTTGGCAAAATATCAAAATCAGTTAAAAGTACAATAAAAGAACTAACCCCCTTACAAAAAAAGCTGGCAGATTTCAGCAAAAAAGTTGGAATACTATCGGTAACGGTCTCGGCAATTGTTTTTATTCTAGGGCTGTTCGAAGGCATCCCTGTTGACAATATGATCCTGTTTTCGATTAGTATGGCTGTTGCTATCATCCCGGAAGGACTTCCGGTAGTAATAACGGTTACCATGTCAGTCGGATTAAAACGCATGGCAGAAAAGAATGCTATTATCAGGAAACTTATCGCGGTAGAAACCCTAGGCAGCTGCAACTATATATGTTCTGACAAAACCGGCACTCTTACTGAAAACATGATGACCGTAACCAAAGCGTACGCTAATGGAAAAGAATTCTCTTTATCAGGAACAGGCTATAATCCGCAGGGAAAGATCTTTTTTAATGATAGCCCGATTAAGCAGGATAAAGACCTTGAAGAGTTGCTGCTAACAGGCCTGCTGTGTAATTCATCCGAAGTGTATGAGGAAGATAACACATGGAAAATCGATGGAGATCCTACCGAAGGTGCACTTATTGTTTCCGCTATAAAATATGGGATAGTCCAGGATGATCCGGACAGCCGGTATCAACTGGTTGACGAGATAGCCTTCAGCTCACAACGGCAATATATGGCTACACTATATAAACAGGAAAACAAATACATATTATTTGTTAAAGGCGCACCAGAAAAGATCCTGGCTTTTTCCAACGAGCAGAATAACCACATTATCACGCAACAATACCATAGCATGGCAGAAGAAGGGCTGCGGGTCCTCGGTTTCGGGATAAAAGAACTAAACCGCCTGGATACAGGGCAATTTGACCTGGAACAAGAAGCAACCCGCAATCTGAGCTTTGTTGGATTACAGGGAATTATAGACCCGCCAAGACCCCGAGCTATAGAAGCTATCAAAAATGCCCACATAGCAGGCATAAAGGTTGTGATGATAACAGGAGATCACAAGATCACTGCTACTGCAATTGCAGAACGAACAGGGATTCTTGAAAAGGGTGGCATTGTGCTTACAGGACAAGAACTAGATCTCAAAGGAGTTACGTTCTTAGCAGAGAACGTAAATAAGGTCATGGTTTATGCTCGGGTTTCTCCTCAACACAAGCTTAGCATTGTCGATGCGCTGCAACGTAAAAACAATATTGTTGCCGTAACCGGAGACGGAATTAATGATGCTCCTGCCTTAAAAAAAGCCAATATAGGCGTTGCCATGGGGAAAGCCGGCACCGATGTTGCCAAAGAAGCAGCAGACATGGTATTGAAAGATGACAATTTTGCGTCAATATTTGAAGCAGTCAAAGTCGGAAGAGTCATTTACGACAATATCAGGAAAGTAATTTTTTTCTTATTAGCTACTGCCGCTGGGATTCCGCTGGCAATTATTCTATGCCTTATCCTCGACTTGCCGTTACCCTTTATTGCAACACAGGTATTGTGGGTCAACCTGGTAACCAATGGATTGCAAGATATAGCGCTTGCCTATGAACCAGGAGAAGAAGATATCGCAAACAGGCCTCCCAGGAACCCCAGGGAAAATATCATTAACCGTGAAATGCTCTCAGGAATTGTTTTGGTCGGAATCGTATCTGCTTTTGCGATGGTCCTGATTTACCGGTATGAGCTGAACAATGGAACCGGGCTAAGATATGCAAGGTCCGCAGCACTCAACACCGCAGTGTTCCTCCAATTCTTCCACGTCTGGAATTCCCGTTCCTTTAAGAAATCTATATTCAAGGTACCTCCATTATCAAATCCGTTCCTGTTTATCAGCCTTACCATTGCGATTATTGCACAGATAATTGTTATAAATGTACCTTTCTTCCACTATATTTTCGGTACGGCACCGTTAACACTTCTCTCATGGGTACAAACAATTTCCGCTGCCCTGTCGATCATAGTTGTAATGGAGATTGCCAAGTGGATTTCGAGAAAAAAGAGCGGATAGGATTAGTCCAGCCGCTCCGGTGAAACGCATACCCGCTTAACTATTTTTTTGCAGGTTTTGATTTCTTCAGTTTTTCCGGTACCGGTTGAGGACTAAGAACTCGCCAGGTGCCATTGGTTCCTTTTGCATTTGAAGTCCCGACAGCATACTGCTGAGGCCCGGAACCCTGATCAAGTAACACCTGCCAGGAAATGGTGTCTTTTTTAATTTCCTTTTTTATAACATTTACAGTGACCGTAGCATTCCCGGAAGTGAACTGAAAAGACCAGTTACCGTCATTTTTAGAAACAGCGTTTACAGGACTGATAAGCAAAAGAAATACTAATAATCCACCTGAAATCAAAGCATAGATTTTGTTCATAATAATCCCCCCTTAAGGCGGTTTTATAATAAATCTATTTTTCAGTCAACAGGAGGAAGGTTTTCGGGCCATGGCAATCGAATACTAATTCTATGTCATACCTGTATCCATAGGGAAATCTTTCAGAAATACTTATTAGTTTAATGCAGAGCTAGATTCCTGTTTTCGAAGGTGGGGCAAAATTAAGGCGTTATAATAACAAGTAAAATCAAATAAATACGATTAATTGTGACACAGCATATTCACGGAATGACGAGGGAAATAATTGAATTAGATATCTAAACCCTTTTCAGTAGGCACTTCTATCCCTACTACATTCTTTATGCTTTCTTTCCATTTAATAATAGGATTATCCTTTAGATTATTATACAAATCCACAATATTATTATCAGCCTGAATATTTAACAATTCTGTAGCTCTTCGAATTGTTTCAGTATCGTCACATCCATTCATTTTTATTCTTCTTAAAAGGAAATTTACTTTACCTATCCAAATATGATCTGTAATATAATTCGATGTATCAATTATTACTTGGTTAATATTATCATCAAGCATCGGCTCACAAGACAAACTAGTTTTGAATCCGTTATTATATGCATACTGAAGAGATGCTAGACGCTCTTGATAAAGAGGTGCACCAGGCTCCCAAAATGATAAAACTTCATTATTAGCAGATCCGATTGTAAACCTAAATAGAATTTTATTTTTATAAAAAGATAGTTTATCAGAAATAGCCTTTATGCACCTCAAATGAGGTTTAGTTACAATCAATACACGATTACCAGCATATAACATGTTTTCCAAAAATATCATTGAACTAGTTAAGTTTTCAGGATGAATATCATGTGAAGAGGGAAACATTATTGTGCCTGTCATTTTTTTAAACTTTTTGTTAACTTGGCGTCTTCTCACAATTTCCTCAGACCAGGAATCAGCAGTTTTGCGCTGAAATCTTATTGCCATTTCTTTACTATAACAGTACTTGCAATTATGCTTGCATCCATCAATAAAGTTTTCAGTATACGCAGCCCATTCAGCAGTACCAAAAACTGCCTTTGCTCTACAATTTGTGTCATTTTTCTCTTTTACTAAAATACTCATATTATTCCTCATTTATTCTCTTGCTACTAACATTTTATCGCTAAATAATTTATATAAAACTATTCACATATAATCATTACATTATGATATAATCCAATTATTGTTATTTTTACATCAAAAGGATAATTATGGGAAGTCCAAAACTTCAATCATGGAACAATGTACCATTCAAAACCTGGGAGTATCAAGACCAAACAGAAATGAAGCACAAAGTTTTCAGCTATTATCTACCTCTTTGGTTACAAATACTTGGTACATTCAGTAATAAGCTCAACTACATTGATGGATTTGGAGGTATTGGAGCTTATCACTCAAGTTTAGATAAAAATGGTACGTATTTATCGAATCAATTTGGATCACCAATACGTACCCTAGAAACAATCAATAGTCTACAGGCAGAAAATAGAATTGGCAATGTTAATGTAATGATAATTGACCAAGATAATGATAACTTAAACAATATTAAAAAAATAATAAATTATAAAGGGATTAATACCTATGGAGAACTCTTATTAGTAAATGGTAGTTTCGACAAAGAAATAAATGAATTTCTCGATACTTGCAAAAATATTGCACCAACATTTTTTCTTATTGATCCGTTTGGGTTTAAAGATATAAAAATGAGCACAATCAAAAGGATAATGTCAAACAACAAAACTGAGATATTACTGAACTTTATGTACAGCTCAATTCATAGATGGACTGAACATCCTGATGAAAAAATTTTAAAACACTTTGATGAATATTTTGGGACTACTGAATGGAGAGACCTTTGTGGCCAAAATGAAAAAGAAATACAGATGATTAATTTATTCAGGCAACAATGCAAGCACTTTTGCAAGTATGTTTATCCATATAAAATGAAGTATCCTGATCAAGACAAAACAATATACTATCTATTCCACCTGTCAAATCATTGGCTAGGATGTTCGAGAATGAAAGACAGTTTTGGTAGGTTTAATAACGGGAAAACCGAATATACCGGAAACAATGGTACGCAAATGGGCTTGTTTTCTCCCAGCCCCGAATCGATAGACAAAGATTTGTTGATTAGAATATTTACAGAAATATTTTCAAATTCTACTTATACTTACGAACAAGTACTCTCCAAGATAATTGACGAAACAGATTTTACTGAAAAAGAGATCAAAATAATACTTAATGAACTAGAAAATAGCATGATAAAAATAGTTCCACATAATGGACGCAAACGAAGAAGTGGAATCAAATACCAAGATGTTATATCTTTTAAGTAGTTTTAAGCCTAAACGCGTCCTGCGCTACGACCGTTGAACGAATATTCCCTCTATTTTCATCAAAAATATATGCTCGGCTCGATGAAAGAAAATACTTCCATATCTATTTTCCGTCTCGCCAGTCTCTCCCATTTACCACCGATACCCATAAGCAGCTATATTTGTAAGCCTTCTCAGGTCGTCGATGGAGAAGGCAGCGGGGGTGACATATATCAGTACCAGATAATGCTTTCCGCTGGATGAGGCTAAATTACACCCTGCTTTTGCAATTGACTTTGACAAACAAGAGTTGTAAAAGACACACCCAGAATTGCTACTTGCATGTATAGGGAGGTTAGTTATGGCAAAAACGAAATTCTTATATATCATAGTAGGCGCAGGGCTTGCAGGAGCTTCTGCTGTTGAAGGGATTCGAGAGTATGACAAAAAAGGTGCTATCCTGGTCATAGGTTCTGAAAAACATTTACCTTACGATCGCCCTCCACTTACCAAAAAACTCTGGTTTGGAAAGAAAAAAGTAGAAGACATCTTCGTGCATGACCGTAATTTTTACGACCAGAATGGCGTTATACTGGCTCTGGGGAAACACGTTATTTCAATTAATACAAATCAAAAAACGCTCACAGATAGTGAAGGGAAAGAATATGCTTACGAAACCCTGCTTCTTGCTACCGGAGGAAGTCCCCGTCACCTTCCGATTCCTGGAGGTGATCTTGATGGGATCTGCTACTACCGGTATCTAGATGATTATTTACGAACTAGACAGGAAGCTCAGCAAGGCAAATCGGCAGTGGTAATAGGCGGCGGATTTATCGGCTCAGAAATTGCAGCGGCATTGAGTATAAACAAGGTCGCAGTGACAATGATTTTTCCCGATAATTATCTGTGCAGCAGAGTTTTTCCTCCATCTCTGGGGCAAGCTATACAAGAGCACTATTTAAAACGGGAAATTAACATATTTAACAGGGAAAAACCAGTTAGGATTGCGAAACAAGGTGACAAATTCATTACATACACCGATAGCGAAAAACTTATCGAATCGGATATGGTAATAGCAGGCATTGGTATTGCACCGGAAAAAAACCTGGCAACTTCGGCAAATCTGGATTTTAATAATGGTATTGTTGTAAACGAATATCTGCAGACTTCGAATCCTGATATATATGCAGCGGGAGATAACGCACTATTTCCATATCAGGCGCTAAAAAAACAAATGCGCCTGGAACATTGGGATAATTCAATTCATCAAGGAAAATACGCAGGCCGGAATATGACAGGTGCAGGAGAACCATTTACCTATATACCCTATTTTTTCTCAGACCTTTTTGAATTTGGGTATGAAGCGGTAGGTGATACGAATGCAGAGTTTGAAACGTTCGCCGATTGGACAAAGGAAAATGATACCGGAGTCATTTATTACTTAAATAAGGGTGAGTTAAAAGGCATTATGCTGTGTAATGTATGGAAAAAAGTCGATGAGGCTCGATCACTATTAAGCCAGGGGGGAAAAATAACGGCTGAAGAATTGAAGGGTGCCATTCGGAAATCACCCTTAGCAGCGTAAGGAGAAAAATATGAAGCTTGCAGAGCAAAATTGTAAACCATATAAACAGGGAGATCCAGCTCTTTCCATGAACGAAGCCAATAGACTCTTGAAAGAAGTCCCGAACTGGTCTCTTAAAGAAAAGCAACTAATCAGGGAATTTGCTTTTAAGGATTTTAATGAAGCAATTGATTTTGTAAACAAAATAGCCGAACTTGCTCAAGCTCAGGACCATCATCCTGATATTTGCATTTTTTACAGCAAAGTAACCCTGTCATTATCCACACATAAAGTTGGAGGGCTTTCACAAAACGATTTCATTTTAGCGGCAAAAATCGATTTGAGGAATTAACTTTGAGCCAAGAAATATTATCAGGTAAAACTGCCTTGATCACAGGCGCCGGGAAACGCATTGGCCGGTCGATAGCTCTAGCACTGGCTGACGAAAGAGTTAACATAGTCATTCATTATCCGAAAGAAATCGAAGAGACGAAAGAACTGAGTGACCGTTTGACAGAGCGCAAAGTAAAATGGTGGCTAATAAAAGCAGATTTCGCGAATTTGCAGGAAACCGAAACCCTAATCCGGAGGACAGCAGATATGGCAGGGCCATTCGATTTCCTTATTAATAACGCTTCGATTTTTTCCCGAAACACTCTTATGGATATGACTTTCGAAAATATAGTTCAGCAAATGCAAGTCAACGCCTGGTCCCCTTTTAATCTCAGCCGGGAGTTCGTCCGCATAATGGGCAAAGGTAAAATAATTAATTTGCTTGATACAAAAATCTACAGTTATGATTGGGACCATACCGCTTATATTTTAAGTAAAAACATGCTCTTACTCCTAACCAAAATGACTGCCGTCAGTTTTGCTCCGAAGGTTTCCGTCAATGGAATTGCCCCCGGGCTTATTCTCCCGCCAGCAGGCAAAGATGAACATTTTCTTGAAAAATTAGCAGAAACCGTCCCTTTAAAAAAACACGGCAATCCTTCTGATATAGCGCAGGCGGTTATCTATCTTCTCAAGAGTACTTACTTAACTGGACAGATAATCAGCGTAGACGGAGGAAAACACCTCAATGGATAAAATATTGATTAATGATCTTCGTACGCGCTGTATCATTGGCGTGAACGACAAAGAACGCCGGGAAAAACAAGATGTCGTAATCAACATAAAACTGTCTCTAGACCTTCAGAAAGCAGGGAAAAGTGACCGCTTCGAAGACACCCTCGATTATCGCACACTCAAGAAAGCAATCCTGAACAACATAGAAAATTCGAGCTGCTATTTAATCGAGGCTCTTGCAGAATCTATCGCCGGAATTTGCTTGGCAAACCCTATAGTGGCAGAAGTCAACGTACTGGTTGAGAAGCCAATGGCGCTACGTTTTGCCCGAAGTGCCGGCGTAGAAATTGTACGAAAGCAAAAGGCAGAACAATGACAAGGGCATTCGTAAGTATCGGTTCAAATATCAGTCCGGGTAAAAATGTTAAAAGTGCAATCGGGATGCTCTCAGCCAAGGAACATGTAGTAAAAATCTCTACCGTCTATCGGACAGAACCCGAAGGTCATAAAAACCAGCCCGCCTACTATAATTGCGTAATAGAAATAAATACGGAAAAACCTCCGCTGCAATTAAAAAATTCCGTGCTCAAACCCATCGAAAAAAGTCTGGGAAGAGAAAGAAGTGCTGATAAATATGCCTCCCGTACCATTGATCTTGACTTAATCATATATGACAGTCTTGTCCTAGTAACCGATAAAATGACACTTCCGGATCCAATGATCGTATGTCGGTCGTTCTTAGCAATTCCCTTAATGGAATTATCTCCGGATTTGGTCTTGCCCGGATGGAACGTCCCAATAGATAAAGTAGCCGGGAAATTATCACAAGCAAATATGGAACCTCTAAAAGAATATACAGAACAAGTGAGAAAAGAGATTTCACATGCCTAGGAATAATGAACGAATTGAAATGCTGGTAAAGGAATTATTAACTGAACTTGGTGAAGATACCAACCGTGAAGGGATAGTGAGAACGCCCAATAGGCTAGCCAAGTCCTTAAAATTCCTTACCTCGGGATATTCTGTAGATATGAAAAAATTAATCAATAATGCAATTTTTACTCAAGAAGTAGATAGTATGATTATCATAAAAGATATAGAGCTCTATAGCCTTTGCGAACACCATCTCTTACCCTTCTATGGGCGCTGCCATATTGGTTATCTTCCTAATGGAAAAGTAATTGGTGCAAGTAAACTTGCCCGCATAGTAGATACCTACTCACGGAGATTACAAATCCAGGAACATTTAACTGAACAAATTTCAAATGCCATTAAGGATGCAATCGGTGCGGCTGGAGTGGGAGTCATGATTGAAGCCCGGCACCTTTGCATGATGATGAGAGGCGTACAAAAACAGAACTCAATGCTTGTCACGTCATCACTTCTGGGGAGTTTTCGCGATCATCCCGCTACCAGGCAGGAATTCCTGTCTTTGATAGGGAAAACCCAGCAATAAAGAAGAAGCCAAGCCATTCTCAGTGGAAATTTGAAAAGTATTATCCGGACTCACTGACAACGGTGAGACTATAAAAGCCCCTTAATGCGCTACAACCTGAACACTAGACCCTATAGAATTGCCTGTACCAGATCACGAACTCTTGTATACCTTTGCTTACCGGAGTATCAGGTTTGTAATTCAGATCGCTCATCAGGTCAGACACATCAGCCCAGGTAGCCGGAACATCCCCATCCTGCATAGGTAAAAAATTTTTCCTGGCGGGTTTACCGACTTCTTTTTCAATAGCTTCAATAAAATCCATCAAATTAACAGGAGCGGAATTCCCGATATTATAAACTTTGTAAGGCGCCTTACTAGCGGAAGGATCTCCGTCTCTGCCTGACCAGTTGTCGTTCTTTACCGGAGGAGTATTAATAACTCTCGTCACACCTTCTACAATATCGTCAACATAAGTGAAATCCCTAATCATCTTTCCATTGTTGTAAATATCAATAGGTCGTTCCTCAAGAATAGCTTTAACAAATAAGAACAGCGCCATATCAGGACGGCCCCACGGGCCATATACCGTAAAGAACCTCAATCCGGTCGTCGGAAGACCATATAAGTAACTATAGGTATGTGCCATAAGCTCGTTGCTTTTCTTGCTGGCCGCATAAAGGCTGATCGGATGATCGACATTATGCTTTGTCGAAAAAGGCATTTCTTCATTGAGCCCGTAAACAGAAGAACTGCTGGCATACGCCAAATGCTTGATATTATTATGCCGGCAGGCTTCAAGAATATTAATAAACCCGACAATATTACTGGAAATATATGCATAAGGATTGGTAATAGAGTACCTCACACCAGCCTGTGCAGCGAGGTTGCATACCTTATCAAACTTCTCGTTCTCAAAAAGCTTAAACAGATTATCTTTGTCTTCAAGATTTAATTTAATGAATTTATAGTTTTCGTAATTTTCGCTCTGAACTATCGTGTTGTATTCAGTCTTATCTTCAGCAATTCCAACCTCTGTCAATCGCCCGTATTTTAGCCGAACATCATAATAATCATTAATATTATCAAGACCGGTAACAACGTGGCCTTCCGTAACCAACTTCCGAACCAAATGAGAGCCGATAAAACCTGCAGCCCCAGTTATTAGAATTTTCATATTTTAATCCTATACTTACTATTGAATTATGAATAATATTATTAATTATTCCCAGGTAACTTTTTAATGCGATATCGATTATTTGTCAAGACAATATTCCAACACTAACACTAAGTTTTAATCATGAGAGTTCGAAAATGACAAAAAATAGTTTCCGGCAATAAGCAGCTGCCGGCAGACAATATTCATCAACCAGCAGCATATTAGTTTAATTGACTGCCGGGATCAATGAATTAACGTATTCTTCAATCCAGCTATATCCGCTTGGCGCATTCTCATTCGGATCAATTCCGATCACGCTACCACCTTGTGACAGTTCGAAGCTATCCGGCAACCCGTCATCATCTGAATCAACAGGGGCGGAACCGCTTTCTAAAACCGGATAATCTCCGTCACTTACGCTTGAACGGATTTCGCCTGTTCCGTTCTGCACATCCGCAATTATGCGAGCATCCACGGAATCAACAATGGGGAGCCTTGCCCCAACATTATTTAGGACCGGAGAATAGATACTGTCAGCAGGACCGGCTTTAATCCCTGACAAGCCTATAACCGGAGATTCGGACTTATATGAGCTGCCGTTTCCACCGCCTTCAAAAGAGACGATATCCCAGTCCCGACTGCTATTAGCAACATTAGCATTACCTTCTAAATAAAACTTAGAATTTTCATGAATATAGTACTCTTTGTTCCAGCCCGGATAATTAAAAAGCAATAGAGGTTTGGGGTTGCCTTCGGTACCTTTCTTTTTATAATAATTACCGACCAGGTTCCAATAAGAAGGCTGGAAATCGTAGAAACCGGAATTAGGGCTCTCTTTTGGACTGCCGATGAAATCCGTTCCTTTATTTGACCAATTATAGACTACATTATTTACAATTTCACCTTTAGTATCAGCATTGCATTCCGGATTCCTCGCCTTATTATGAGCAAACAAATTATGATGGATACTAATGTTGTGGACCCGACTTCCTATCAGGAGTCCATAGCCTGTAATCTCAGGATAAGCAGGCGACCAGATAGACTCGGCAATAATATTCCATTGCCAGGTAATATCGTGAGCTGCATACCATACCTGCCCATTTTCATCACTCCCCCAAGTTATCGAACAATGGTCTATAATGATATTATTAGGTTCACCATTCGGACAGGTATACCCTCCTGAAGCTTCAATAGAAAGGCCATCTCCATTCTGGAAATCTGTACTGGTACGTAAATTTCCATTCCGCACCCGAAGCCCTCTTACGATAATGTTATGACTCTTTATCCTTATCGGCGCACCCTTAATGCAGATACCCCCACCCGGAGCAGTTTGTCCGGCAATAGTCAGGTAAGGATGCTCAACAGAAATCTCCTGATTAAGCTTTATAGTCCCCCCGGTGTTAAAAACAACAACTCTGGGACCATCATATTCTAATGCCCACCTTAAACTACCATTCCCGCTATCATTCAAATTAGTCACTTTCAAAACCACCGGACGTTGATTTGGCAACGCATAAGCGCCTCGCGTTTTTGCCCCAAACCCTTCAGCACCAGGAAAAGCTGGAATCGCTGGAATCGTCGGACCGGGCAAAGGAAATGGTCTTTCCTCAGAAATAAATAAAGAACTATACCCTACAGAGAGGAACACACTCGCAATTAAGAATAATGTACTTATTGCTATTTTGATTCTGTTTTTCACAATAATTCTCCTTATTATTATATTACTCTATTTGCATCTCATACTATATACTTACAATATTTTGGATTTTTTACGACAATGAAGATGTTTTATTGGAAATAACCACAAGAGCAAACGCAGAGCATTTTAACGGGCTACAGAATAACAACTATACCGCAACAAGTCAACCCTGACAGGGTGACACAATATTTTCCTATAACAACATTAAAAATACCGTTCAAATATTTGATCCCCTCCAAAAACAGCACTACTGATCTTAATTTTTTTGATATACTTTAATTACAATTCAAAGAAACCGCAACTAAAATTTTCTCAGCAGAATTAACATCATAACAGAGAAGATTGTTGAGACTAATTCAGGATAACGACGATATACCTTTCGAACAAGAAAATATATGTCCTTTACAAAGGCTGTTGAATTTTAATATAATATCTATCAAACTTTACTATTTTTTTGAAAAGAATCCTATGACCCACAATAAACCCAAATTATTACCTATTGCAAAAGAAGGCTATCCATTTATAGCAATATCCTTGGTATTCTATTATTTCTCATATGCGCTTCAAAATAGCTTACTTACGTATTTCTTCCTATTCCTGTCCCTTTTCATAATATATTTCTTTAGAGATCCGGAAAGAACGGTACCAACCGAAGAAAATCTTATCGTATCTCCGGCCGATGGCAAAGTTGTAGCAATTAAGCCTGTCATCGTTGGAAACGAAACATACAACCAGATAAGTATCTTTCTTTCCGTTTTTAATGTACATATCAACCGTGCGCCGATTACAGGAATGATTTCGGACAAAAAATACAATCCCGGAAAATTCCTTGTGGCTTTTGCAGAGAAAGCCTCGGAAGTAAACGAACAAACATCCTTAACAATCACAAATGACAACAAAAAAATCATTGTAAAACAAATCGCAGGACTCATAGCGCGCCGAATCGTCTGCTGGCCGCAAAACGGTGATATGATAAAAAAAGGCGACCGCTTCGGACTCATCAAATTCGGGTCCCGCGTCGACTTATTATTACCTTCTCAATGCAAAATAAATGTTAATGTTGGGGAAAAAGTTAAAGGTGGGAGCACAATAATAGGAGAGCTCAGATGAAGCGAGGAATTTATATCCTGCCTAATTTACTAACAATTAGCGGCATGTTCTGTGGATTCTATTCAATCATAGCTTCAATTAACGGGCATTTCCTAACAGCTGCTTTAATTATAATCGCAGCAGGTATATTTGATGTACTTGATGGCAAAATAGCCCGGCTAACACATACGACATCACATTTTGGCATAGAACTTGACTCACTTTCCGATATTTTATCATTTGGCATAGCTCCTTCACTATTAATCTATTTATCAATGCTAAAACCATTCGGGAAAATTGGTTGGATGGCAGCATTCCTTTTTGTTGCATGTTGTGCAATGCGCCTTGCCAGGTTTAATGTAATCACAAAAAATTCCAGTATTAAATGCTTTGTTGGACTGCCAACCCCTGCGGCGGCTGGAGTAATTTTATCTTATATAGTCTTTAGCCACTCCGAATATTCATCCTTTCTTAGTCCACTAATCAACAATCCGGCGCTCATCGCTGCAATAGTGTACCTTTTATCAATACTCATGGTAAGCAACTTCAAATATCACGGACTCAAAGAGCTTGACCTGAAGAATCGAAAACCATTCAGCGTACTCATAACAATAGTCTTCCTTGGGTTTACAATAATTTCATACTACAAATTCTCTCTCCTAATAATTGGACTTCTGTATATGATCTCCGGCCCTTGCGAATACATCGTTACACTCCTAAGAAACAAACAGCCACACCCCATCGAAGCGAAAATAGAAATACAACAGTAAAAATTACTATATTGATTTTTGAAGGCTTTCGTTGTACGATGATTTCTGTTATTCTTTTTTAAATTTCACTCATTTATTCATTCTGGACCCAAAGGAGTTTATTCTATTCATGAAATTATTTGGCAAGTTTTTTGGTAGATTTTCACACGACTTAGGCATAGATCTTGGAACCGCAAACACTCTTATATATATTAAAGGTGAAGGAATTGTCCTGAGAGAACCTTCTGTAGTTGCGATTGATCAAAGAACCAATATGACACTAGCAGTTGGAAACGAAGCCAAAAGAATGATAGGAAGAACTCCAGGCAATATCACTGCTGTAAGACCAATGAGAGACGGCGTTATAGCAAACTTCGAAGTTACCGAAACAATGATCCGTTATTTTATCCAGAAAGTCCACAACCGTTCATCATTAATTAGTCCACGAGTAGTCATCGGAGTACCTTCCGGCATCACTGGTGTCGAGAAAAGAGCAGTACTAGATGCTGCCGTTCATGCTGGTGCGCGAGAGGCTTATCTTATTGAAGAGCCTATGGCAGCAGCAATTGGAGCAGGACTCCCGGTATCCGAACCAGAAGGAAATATGATCGTAGACATCGGCGGAGGCACAACAGAGGTTGCCGTTATCTCATTAGGCGGCATCGTCATATCCAAATCCGTCCGAGTTGCAGGTGACGAGCTTGATGAAGCGATTATCACCCACTGCCGTGATAATTACAGACTACTTATCGGAGAAAGAACAGCTGAAGAAATAAAAATGGAACTTGGATCAGCGTTCCCGTTCGAAAAAGAAAAAACCATGGAAATACGAGGAAGAGATCTCGTTACCGGACTTCCAAAAACATTTAATATTACTTCAACCGAAGTAAGAGAAGCAATCTCCGAGCCAATCAATACCATAGTTAACGCTGTCCGCACAGTTCTCGAAAAGACCCCTCCTGAACTATCATCTGATATTATGGAAAAAGGAATAGTTCTCGCAGGTGGAGGCGCATTACTTCACGGCCTTGATAAGTTCATTGCAAAAGAAACAGACATTGATGTCGTGATTGCCGAAGACCCTTTATCTTGCGTTGCCTATGGAACTGGAAAAGCGCTTGATGAAATGGACATTCTCAAACAAATCATGTCAAACGAGATATAGTGTATTCAATTATTTCAAAATGAGCACTATATATTATTTATCGTTATGAGAAGCCCACTCCTCATACATTGGAACAAGGTCACAATAAGTACGAGAAGCGGACCCCTCCTAGCTAGCTGCTAAGATAATATCTCAAAAATATTATACGTCAAGAATATCTTTCAACAGGGCTATCGCATACTAAAATTCCGTCATTTCTGAATGCCCTCATCAGGGATCTATAAACTATAACCTATAATAAAGGTCATTCCAATCAGGATTATTATCCTGAAATAGGATATCAATTATTTATTCTTCATTTTGATTAGTTTTACAGAATGGATCCCAGCTAATACATGCTGGGATGACGTCATTATTGAAAAGTTTCTTTATTTAGTATGCGATTGCCCTGTACATACACCAACAATAACTTGACTTCATAAAAAAAAAATTATAAGCTCAAATATAGATACTTCATAAATCAACTTTTAAGATAACAAAAACATGACCACTGATAGAAGTAAATAAACAGCCGATCGCTGCTCACTGATTATTGGCAATTACAAGCAGCGAAAGCTTTTTATACTTTTCAGAAATTTTAGTTAGCAATATTGCTATCAACTACTCAGACGGAGGTTAATTCTTTGAATATATCATTGTTCTTAGCAATACTATGTTTTATGGGCGTTATATATTTTGGTACCCCGGAAATATTTCATGATCCACACAGCTACGCAGACATAAAAGCATTTCTAGTCGTATTTGGCGGCTGTTTGGTAGCTACTATACTTGGCAGTGACATTAAAACATTAAAAAGCCTGGCACGCGTCTTTAGCTTTCTGGTCATTCCACCAAAAACACAAAAACCGGAGGCTATTATTACGTCATTAGTAAATATAGCCAAAATAAACCAATCAGGTGGGAAAATTGCTCTAGCCGAAGAAGTTAACAAACTGAAAGATCCATTCATGATCCATGGATTAAACATGATCGTGGATAACATGGATACAGAATTCATACGATCGGCATTAACCAATGATATGGATCAAATGGATAGCCGCCACCTGAAATTTATTTCAATTGTAAAAAACATGGGGGCAATAGCTCCGATGCTTGGTATTCTAGGTACAATTATCGGTATTGTTATGGTACTTAGGAACATGAATGACCCCAGCGCGATTGGTCCTGCGATGGCTTTGGGATTAATTGCTTCACTATACGGTGCGGCAGCTAACGGTTTAATATTTACTCCAGTTGCTATAAAGCTAAGAATCATGAATGATGACGAAATGTTAACAAAAACCATGATAGCCGAAGGAATAATTTTCATTCAAAAGAAAGAACTACCTATTAAAGTAGAAAAATACCTTCTAGGTTTTTTAAGCGACAAGCAAAAACTCAATAAATACAAAGGCAAGAAATAACCATGGGGAGAAAAAAACATCATGAAGAGGCTGAAGAAGGCTGGATTACCTCTTACGCTGACTTGATGACCAACTTATTTGCATTTTTTCTAGTACTATTTATATTTGCTACAAATAGCAAAGAAGAGACGAATATGTCGGTTGTGTTACAAGAGATTCGCACAGGCTTTCTTGAAAGAGTAGATAAAAAAGCCGCAAAAGTGCTCAAAGATGAACTAAAAAAAGCACAAACACCTAGTATGCCGCAAGTAGATTCCAAAAAAGCCGAAATTGCTAAAAAAGTTGAAAAAGTAATAATCGAGCAACAACTAAAAAATTACGTCCATATCATAATAGAAGAGAAAAAAATACGAATTGTTTTTACTGATCCGGTTATTTTCAAAACCGGCAAAGCTGAGTTAAACCCTCAGGCTAAAAAAATCTTAAAAGAAGTCGCTTCAATACTTAAGCCAATCCCGAACCCTATTTTTGTCGAAGGACATACCGACAATGTTCCTATTCATAATAAAGAATATGACTCAAATTGGGAACTCTCATTTTCACGAGCCTACAGTATAATTAAATATCTGCAGAAAGTGGAGAACATCCCCCCGGACAGGCTTTCTGGAACCGGGTATGGAGAATACAAACCACTGGCGGGAAATGATACAAACATTAATCGAGCTAAGAATCGCAGAATCGAAATCAATGTTATATTCTTTGATGAAAAAAAATCAGAAGAAACCAGCGGCAAGACCAATAACCAAGCAACAAAAGCAGAAACTTCGCATACTTCAAAACCTGGACATTAATTACCTGGTTAACTATAGAATATACCAACAAATTTCAATACAAGAAATAAGCACAGATCCACGATATTACTATTAGAAGTTTGATTACGCATAACGAAAGCACGTAACAATTGTTACTGGCAATGACAAAGGAGGATATCGATGACAAAAATAGAAGGACTAAAAGGGCTGGACAACCAACAAGCCGGACAAATAAAACTCGATTCGCTAAATGATATAAAAGACTTTCTTAAAAACTTCTCCAGCATAAGCGAAGCAAAAGCTGCCATTGGATCTATAATTGAAGAAATCAGAAAAGTAAACCCACAGTTAGCCCAGAAATTAGATAATTTATTAGCAGCCCTCGACAAAGCAGAAAAAAGTGGCATGACCCTTGAGGACTTCATGAAAACCCTTGAAAAATCCGTAGGGAATGATGCTGCGGCTGCCCAAGGAATGTCCCTTATTCAGCAGTCTCAAGCCGTTTTTAATGACAACACTTCTAAAGTTGACACACACGCTTTAACAAAAACCAGCTCTATCGCTTAGAAATGTGGCTCTAAAAAAAGTAGGAGAATAAATCATTCTCCTACTTTTTTTTATAATTATTTCCCAGATCTAATTCTATTACGATTTCGATTTCTTTTTCTCTAGCTTTGCCTGTTTTTTTTCTTTAACGGTTTTAGCAGGTTTCTTCTTATCTTCTTTTTTGGTATCCATTGATTTAGCCACGTGCGGACCCTCCTCTATAAAGTTTTGGTTACTACTAGTATACCAATAAAAACTAATAATGTTAACAATATTTCTATTATAATCAGCTAGTTATTACCCTATAATTGCAGTAGCTTTGCAGATAAGATATTAATCTATGCTTGACGAGATATTTTTTGGGAATAGAATTCTCAAGAATAGTTCTAGACAATATCAATCCAAAAACTACCAAAAAGGAGAAAAACCAATGATAGAAAAAGACAAAGCTAACATCTTCGAGCTTCTTCGAAAAGATCATCAAGAAATCAGAAGAACACTAGCAAACCTAACAGGCCTGAACGAGCTAGCCTGGAAAGCCAGGCAAGAGGCGTTCTCCAAACTTCAAAGGCAGTTGCTGCTACACATGCGATTAGAAGAAAAAGAGTTCTATTCTGCCTTTATAGACAATCACATGTCATATTTTGAAGTACTTAAATCCCTTGAAGAACACCATATCGCGGATATATTGTTAAATGAGCTTGATATTAAACCTGTCGATAGCGATAGTTGGAAAGCAAAACTCCTGGTATTAAAAAATATTATTGAGAGACATATGCAAGTTGAAGAAAACAGGCTCTTCGAGATCGCGCTCAATATATTAAGTAACCAAAAAATTTATTTAATCGGCAAAAAATTTGTTGAAAAAAAAGAAAAAGCAGAAGAACATGGACTAGCTGCGGCGTAAGTATCTGATTACAAATACATCAGTTTATGAAAATATTTTTGTAAATATTTCTAAAGAGTAACTATTTGCATCATAATTCGGCAAAATAATTACAAAAATAGCTATACTAAGAAGTCATCTCCGGAGTGTCGAGCCGGCGTTCCCAGTAAAAATCTCCATAATTGACTAATAGCTGTTCATTTTTAGAAATAGCTTTAATTGCTACGTAGCCAAAGTGCCAATAGTCCTTAAAATAGATGCTTCTGGCGACAACATTCGGCTTAAAAGAATGGTTAACATATCGGGTATAGTTGCCATACTTCGATGCTTCAATTGTAAAGATATTGTTTTTCATTGTTGGATAGAGCCACCCATATTCAGACTCTTCTCTCTTTCCATTTGCCAAATGCAGTCGACCTGAATACTCTCCGATCCAGGAATTTTTTTTGATATCCTCGTCTGCAAATAATCCGTATCCAATTCTTTCATTTATATAGGAAATATATACATTTGCAGTAATTCCCTTATCAATAAAATAATAATACTTTCTATTTCTAAGATAGTTTAAAATTAGAGCCAACCTATCAGTCACACTCATATTCGCAAATTCAACGTTGTGAATATCAATTATATCCGGATCAATATGCAGATTATTTGTGTATTTTATACCGAATATTTCCTCAAAAGAATCAGGGGAAATAGCTTGAACACTATCATTAAACTTAACGCGGATGCTCTCTATAGGTGCTGCGATAATTTTAAGGTTAAATACTCTCATAGTAATATATCGAACGAAATACGATAACGGACTCGAAGAAATTACAAGAAGACTCCCTGACCAATAAGTTCTTGTCGTATTTCGCTTGAGTCCAATAGAGAAATCCTGGTATTTTTCCTTACAGAAACAGCAGCAGCAGTTCCGGCAGCTTCCCCTAGCGCCATACATGTAGGAGCCAACCGTGCGGAAGCACTGGCTTCATGAGTTGCTGAAATAGACCTCCCAGCGACAATTAATGATTCAATATTTTCAGGAATTAAACACCGATAGGGAATTGTATAATATGTGCCCTGAGGCATCTTTTGCATGTTTATAGCTGAACCGTCGGGAGAGTGGATGTCAATCGGGAAGGCACCGCAAGCTACACCATCATCGAATTTCCTGCCAGACAACACATCTTGTGCTGACAAGGTATATTTTCCAACTATATGCCTCGTTTCCCTAACTCCGATTTTAGGAGCAATAGTATGAATATATGCATCTTCGAAACCTGGAATATAGTGTTTGAATAGCCTGTAACATTCTTGAACTTGCAATAAAGCAGTTCCCCTCGCCTTTTCAACCTCATTTTCATTCGATCCGTCCATATCAAATATACGTGTCATGTTTACAGAAACTTCACCTTTTTGTGCTGTTTCGAAATACAAAACACGGTCTCGGAAAGAAACCAGTCCCTCTTTTTGCTGTGCTTCCCGGACCAGTCGAAAAAAACCTGACACGGCTAAATACGGAACTTCCACAATATTGTTCCTGGCTTCATGACTCAAAACAAATTCAGTAGGATTATCTTTGATATATTGTCGCACAACATTATTATTAACGTTTCTCATCGTAAAGATCAGCGTCATAGGCTGTGTCTTATTGTCAGAAATACGGCCATATACGTATGGAACCCCAGCCAGGCATGCAATATCGGCATCTCCTGTAGCGTCAATAACCACTTTAGCGTTAATAGATACTATTTGATTATCATCAGTATGGGCGATAACTCCAATAATTGCTTGCTCATCGCGAATTATATTGACAACTTTCGTATTATTAATAATGATAACCCCGGCCTGCATCATTTTTTGGTAGACACAAGAACTGAATTGTTCCGGTTCAATCATTGTAATTGTCGGCGCACATCCTAGCGGATCAGGAATATGACCCTGACTACCTTCACGTACAGCCGTTCCAACTATTTCTTCGGGAATTCCCTTGATAACTTGAAGATTTGGTGCCGCATGAAAAGTCATTAACGGATATACCAAGCTCTGCACGATAGTCCCGCCAATTATGTCTGATTCTTCTACAACTATTGTCGAGACGCCATTTCTGGCAGCAGCAATCGCGGCGCAACAACCAGCGGAACCAGCGCCACAAACTAATACATCACATTCATAATCATTGATCATATCGTAACTTCCACTTCAAATGTTCGTTGCCAAGGAAGGTTAAACCGAATGTTTGATAATTCCGCTCCAAATTGATTACCTAACTTTTTTCGCTGCCATTCCCGCATTGCCTTGTTCAAAAAATCCTCAGCTGAATTAACCTGTTCAGGAGTTAAATTCCAAATATCATAGCCATTGGTCTTAAGAACCTCATTGAGCACCGGTCTAATCTCAGACTGATACCCCCAATCTTCCAAAAACCTCAAAGCAAGAAATCTTTTATTATTCAATGAAAGTACTCCCTGAGCCAGAGCATGCCCGACACTATTTGCTGCAGTATTCCAAGCCGCATAGCCTGCCAAACCGGAGATCTCGATATGTGTTGATAATTTGTCGCAAAAATCCTTATCAGAGCCATTAGAGTATGCGAGATCAGCAATAACAAGAGGGTATTTCTCTTCAATTAAAATGTTTATTTTATCTAAAAATACAGAGATATCCTGTTCATTGGGCATAAAAGGCTTCGAGAACATAAGGTCGATCCCCGGATGATCCGGACACCAAACAGCGAGAACAAAATCGGCCGATTCCAGGTCAAGACAAGTATCACAACCAATAGCTCTGATCTGCCCGCGCACAGTATCACATATACATCTGTCTTCGTACAATGCAACTCGGCGAGAGCCATTTTCAGAAGAAAAAAGAACATACACCTTTGGTTTTATTTTACTTAAATCGCACATTAACCGAGACATAAGGACAGCAGATCCTTCATCGGTTCCAGTTGTTATGCACGTATTTTGAGAAATTCCTTTTTCCTTAATATATTCTTGCAATATTTTGTGTTCTTCCTGATGAGGACCGTCAAGATTAGCATCTTCCTGCAATAGCAAAACAAAATCAAATATTTTTTTCGATAACTGTTCCAGACTATACAGGTTAACCTTATGATTCCTCGTACGCAGGTCACTGAGGACTCCGGTTCTATGACTAATTTCCCATTTTTCAAGATCATCAGAAGATTTAACTGTGGTAGAAAGTCTGCGGATAGACTGAAAAGCGTATAATGGAATGGTCGGATAGGCTATTTTAATCAAAGCTAAGCGCTGTAATCTTAAAAGTATTAACGCCAGATCCTCAGTTATCTCTCGAGAAGCTACCAGTCCCCCGTACGCCAACATATCCAAAGAAATCACCCAACCATCTACAGAGGAAACATTTTCGAAGAACCACTTTAGAATTGCATCAGGATTACCGCTTATCATTCTATGGCCAAGAAGCTGAATTGGCGGCAACATCACCTCATATCCAGCCATCTGTGCAAGCATCACTGACTGTTGCAGGGAAACCGGTCGATCGTCGAGAGGTATGAACCCAAGTACCTTAGCCATTAATAAATAGCGGAAGCCTTTCCCTGAAGCTCTGCGGTGAATCTCCCAGAGAAATTGTACCCAGTATCAACCCTTTTATGCCTATTTCTTTAAACAAAGGGACATCTGCCGGTTCAAGTTTTTTCTGGCTGGGCACAAGAATTGGCTTCGAAGTTGACTGGGTCATCGTGTAATATATTTCGAGATCTTTTACTGTTAACGGTTGGCGGTACGATGTCGACGGTACGATTGACGCTTCGATAAAATCAGCACCGATTTCTTCTAGTGATCTCACATCATTCAAGGTATAATTGCTGCCGACAGCAATCATTTTGCCTATCTTCTGTAAGGACAGCATCCACAACGGCATGTCATAGTCATATATATCAATAAAATCGACACCGCAATCTGAAGCTTCCTGTAATTCATAGTAAGTAGGAGTTATCGTCGCTCCCGGCATCAAGCCGACTGGACAGTCAACGGAAGCAATTATATCGAGGATAGTCTCTTTTTCTTCCGACCAACTCCCGAAGCGTGTACCGCTTGCCTTATGCTCGACATTAATATGGACCTTAATTGCATCTGCACCACACTCAAACGCCGCTTTTGCCAGGTCTTTATCATTTCTTGGCAAACTGACAACGATAACAAAACCTTTTTGTTTCAACACTTCGGTTAACCTACCCATCAATTTCTCCTATGTTTGTATTATTAATTAATAAAACTTAAATAGTTCTTTTCAAATTACTTCTTGTTTCTTCATCAAAAAATATTCAAAAAAGATGAACTTATCTATTATCTATATTTATGGCAAGAACAACATTATCATCATCACTTAATCGCTTCTGTTCCTCCTGGCAAATAGAAATCATTTGTTCAACGCTTACAAGACCTGAAAGGTCGACAGTCCGGCTATTCGTTACTAAAAAAACCGAAGGAAGTATCTGTCCGCCATCCCCATAGATCGAATATTCATTGACACTCTCGCTGAGTTTTGCCGCCAATTGACCCGATTTGAGGATGAGAATCTTACCATGGGCAGCCCCCATTCTGACTCGTCCTCTCAGATCTAAAACCGTCCAAGGCTCCTGATGCTTCTTAATCAGGCCCCAAAATTGCTTCTTGATTATTTTACCTTGAAAAACAATAAAGTTGGAAGTCATCGCAACTAATGCGACATCTTCTTTCGATACATTAAGGATCTTTTCCGCGCGCAACAGCAGCTCGGTTTCTGATAGCGTCTCTTCTTGCACGACCATATGCAAAGAACCAACAGCCGTAGCACGCAAAACGCCCCGCTGGGAATCAACCTCGACCCTAACCTCAATTGATTCCGGGTTAGCGCCACCACGAATCAACGAAGTCTCAGCCTTTTCTCTAATATCTATGAAATCCTGCGGACACGGATCAATAATTGTCCGTTCGACAGTTTCCTGTAGTAGGGCCATCGCAGCACCTATCGCAGAAATTACAGGTGCATTCTCAACAAGCGTCGACTGGCAGCCTATTTTCCCCCCGATATAATTAATCCATACACTCGCACCGCCACCGCCACCAACCAGAGCTAATCGTGAAATCTCAAGTTTTTTCTCTCTGATAATTTCTGTTACGGTATCAATAATCGGAGCAGCCCCTATTTCCATAATTTCTGATGCAAGCGCATTGGGAGACTCCGTTCCCAGGAAATCAGAAAATTTTTTAAAGGCAGAATTTACGAGTTCTTTATTCCCTTCGGCATAATCACCTTTTGGGACCAGATCAAGCTGATTCGCCGCACACGTGGTTGTCACTGTCCACTGAGACCTATCCTCAGGATGCTCCAGTGCAAGGTACTGACAACTATCGGATTTCAAGGAAATAAGCTTCGGGACGGATGTATCAAAAGTTTTATCGTGCCCGGCAAAAGCGCTGTACTTTAATCCTGCAATATGAGCACTTCTGGGCCCAACACCAACAATTTTGCTATCCTTTATCGCTGCTAACGATCCACCGGCGACACCAATTGTTCGAATGTCTATAGTATTAAGATAAATTTTGTGATCTCCGATGCGTGCCATTTTGATTGACGGATGACCATTAATAATACAGGAAATGTCAGTAGAAGTACCTCCGACTTCCAGAAATATGCCATCCGCGATCTTGGCTGCCATCAACGCAGCGGCAACACCCGCGGCTGGTCCGGAAAGAAGCGTCAGAATCGGCCGCTTCTTCATTTCTTCAATATTCATAGCACCACCATCAGAACGCATCACAACTAATGGCGCATGGATGTTCATGGAGAGCGCTGCGAGTTTGGTCATATCTGCGGTATAGATCATTTTTGGCATAATCGCTGCATTAATAGCCGCAGTACGGGTTCGGGCTGTAAGCCCATAAAGGGAAGAAATTTCATGCGTCGCAGTAGCCGGCAACCCGTGTTCCCGTGCTATTTCTGCAATCTCGTTTTCAATTACCGGATTATCAACACTAAAAGCAGTAACTGCCACAATTGCTGCTACACCGTTTTGTTTCAATTCTTCGATAGCTGTTGCTAATGTCAAAGGATCAACTTGAGCGCCCTTTTCAAGCTCTATATATTTGTGATAGCTGGTCAAAAAACGTCCCGGCGCAAGTTCAATTGGCTGAAGGATAGTCTCAGCCCTTACCATTTTACCCTCAATGCCGCAGCCTACAGCTATAATTCCAACTGGACTAACATCGCCCTCCAATAAGGCATTAGTAGCTTGTGTCGTCGAATGGGCAATGCAAGAAATCTGGTCCGGATTAATGTTGCCCAATTCCATGAGTTCCCGAAGTGCATGAATTATGCCAAGCGCCACGCCTTCCTTGGCATCGTGAGTTGTCGGAACTTTCGATTGAGCAATGAGAGCGAACCGATCCGCAGTGAGAGCCGCTGCATGAGTAAAAGTCCCCCCGACATCGATTCCTATTCTAACTTTATTTAACATAAACCCCTAAAAGCAAACCGCATAAAGCTATTACCCACATATAAGGTAATGTTTTCCGCAAGAGCGCATTGAGCTCTATTTTCAGTTGATTAGCGACCCAGACATTGTGAGTATTTGTAGGATCACAGACCCCCTGAATCTGACCGGTTGACATGAACGCTGCCATAATTGACATACTGCTAAGCCCACTCACTTTAATAAGTTGCATGAGCCCGCTTCCCATCCCCCAGAGATTAAGCGGTCCCCGATACAATGCTAAAGGAGCAAGGATGGTGAAAATAATCACATATCCGGCTGGACTCGTAGGCAACACCGCATTTAACAACGGCGACAAACTCTGGCTTACCGGAGGCTGAACTACAGCTATCAAGACCATACCAATCCCTATCATAATAGCTACCGCAGGTGCTACGCCCTGTATTCCTTCGATGGAGGACTGGATCAAGAGCTTCGAACGAGAGGAAAAACTATCAGATTTACGGATGTTCATGGTGGTAATAAATAAAAATATGATACCGAGCAGAAACGCCGGATTAATGTTCCAACCAAGAAAAAGCACAAGGCTGATCGGCACGAAAGGAGCAAGCATAGCTATCCATGAAAACTTTCTGCTAAATGCAGGAATAATGAATAAAAGAAGTAATAGAGCCTTATAAGCCCACTTAAGCATAAGGAACATTTCAGGGCTGATCGGATTAGTAGCTTTAAACCATACGAATACGGCACAAATAGTTGCTAAAATTGCAAATATTTTGACAACAGCAGCAGTCGGAACCGGGATCCGCGCTTTTTTGAACTCTATAATCATAAAAAGTATCATAACAACTAAAAAAACAACACCCAACGGGAGCGCATATATCATAATTTGTTGTTGGGACAGTCCCAGGATGTCAACATAAAGCGCCCAGTTCACCATATTGAATATCCCGCCAAAAGAAATGGACATTAGGAACAGACTGCCGATAAGCAACGGAGGTATCCCTATTGATAACAGGACGGGCAGATAAATATTCGCAACAAGAATAATCGCACCCAAGCCACCCAATGTAGTAAACAAAAAACTCACCACGAGCGTAAGGACAAGAGCTATGACAAAAGGCTTATCTCCAGCCAATTCAGCTACTTTGCGAACTAATGATTCGCTTATCCCAGCGGCTTTTAAAAAATACCCAAAAATTCCGCCTATCATGACAGTTAAAATAGCGACATGTAACCGTGGAATCCCATCAGAAATAACCGTTGATGAGACAAGATGCTGTGAGTCTAATATCGATTTTCCAAATTTTAGAATAAAGCTCATTTCTGCCGGATACTGATTAAAATAAAATGGCACTCCCGCAATAAAAGTAAGCAAAAAAGCAAGTACCGGAAGCGCAAGTAAGGCGGGTATTTTGCCTAAGTACATTAAAAACGCAAGCAATGCAAAAACAAGAAGAAGCACGAAACCTATCATTTGGGATTTCCTAACTTTTATATTGAATAACAATGATTTTCTAAGTTTATCATATACTTAGAATTTTATAAAATACTATTGGAAAGCAATGCAAAAGAAGAATGCGCCAGGAAGCACGTCAGAGGCTCAAAGGGAAAGCTGGGCCCTGCGTCAACTAGGAAAAAGGAATTCTACGCTACGGATAGAAGCGCTATAATATTAAAAAATATGCGAAAAAAAGAAGCTAAACCACGAGCATCATCAATGCATTCTATTAATAACCAAAAGCCAAACGGCTGCCGTATTTTTATATCCTTAACATATCTCAGATTTAACGTTATTATAGCTGACAGGTTAAAATACATTCTAAAAAGGAGCGTTCATTATGACAGGGACCTATAAAGAAGAGTTTAGAGTTAAAAGTGAACAATTAGTCCAAAAGATCAAAATGCTCATTCAAGAAGGAAATGTGAGAAAAATCATAGTCAAAGGTAAAGAAGGAAATATTATCATGTCGTTGCCCCTGACGATTGGCGTTATTGGCGCTGTTATAGCTCCAATGTTAGCGGCTATCGGAGCTGCGGCCGCACTGATTGGAGAATGCACAATCGCGGTAGAAAGACATAATGGGAAAGAAGAGTAAAGGGGAAATTTTCCAGATATCTCTTTAAACTAAAACCGTGAAAAGAATCAGAGCCTTAACAAGTTAAAATATTTAGGGAGCGGCTAAGAATATTTAAGCGACTTTTTTATCGTAGTCCTGAATCAAATCAGCAAATGACTTGTCAACCTTGTCCATAGTCAAAGCGTAGGTGTCATTGATCAAATCCCGGACTGGAGAGCTAATAGTATTACTAAGAATGTGCAGAGCTTGTGAAAACCCTTCTTCAATCGAACTTTTCAATTTATTTAGAAATTCCTGGAATTCATTCTGATCTTTATCCGGATTTTGAGTTTTCCACATCCCAGCTAAAGAAGTTGCCAAATCTGCTATCCTGGACGAGGTATTCTCAGCATTCCAATAGTCGGGGACAAGCGATGAGTTGATATATCCTGGGATTTTAGATGAGTTCAACCTATCAGATAGCTCAGGAAGGCTCGTTTTAAAAGATTTATTGATTTCAATTTCTAACGTTCTATGTACTATTTCAACCTTATCATCATTAATTGTCAGAAGAGTACTTTCAGCGTAAAGGGTTTCCTTTGAATAAGACGAGAATTTATTGCCGGAAGTAGCTTCTCCACGAGAAAACGAGTATTGTACTTTTTGTTGTTCAAACGTCAGGTTATTTATCATAGTAGTTACATTATCGGTAAAAAAGAACAGACACAAAATGAAAAAGCTAGAATACGGTCGATACTTTCAGCGTTAAAATTGATTCCGAAAAATTTTTGTCTCTGTAATCAACATCTTCCGACTTAGATTTCGCATCAGTTAGAGTAATAAGATCCCAGTTCACAGTTAACAACGAATCGTAGAAAATCCATGCCTGCTGATCGAATTTGTAGGAACCCCCAACAGTAAGAGTCATATTTGTGTTATCTATACGTTTGGCAATGTCATTACCGTTATTATACCCTTTAGAAAGCTTCAATCCGGCATAAGAAGTGAAGATCTTTGGTATAACGTCATAAAAAGCCTTCCCGCCTAATGTCGTGTAAGTCGTGGTATTGGGTGTCGTGCTTTTCGCCAGTTTATCTGATCTGCTAAAATCAACTTTTAGTTTAAAGGGTAAAATCTCTGTCTGGTAATTAATGCCGAAGGCTGTCGCATCAAAACTATTAACAGTAATCGCGTCATCCGTATATTTGTTATAGTTATAGTTAATATTGATTTTATTAGCAACCGAAGCAATATCAAAAGTTATCCCGCCAATTCCCATCATAACAGTCAACAGCTTATTGGATACCCGTCGATCACCGGTAACAACCTCATTGTCATTTGTTTTATTCTCTTTATCAGAATTATTGAATCCGAGATACAGAATAGCCACATTTGGAATAACCAGGGTTGAATCGACATTATAGCCTAACGTATAGGTGGTATTTTCGCTGGCAGACTGCATAACATTATCATTCTGCTTCTTAATGCCTCCTCGCAAAGAAAAAAGATTTTTAAGCAATCTAACACCAAGCTCACCGGAATACTCAAAATTATCCTTTTTAACAGAACTGCTCCCTAGACTGGTAAAACTGGGATGCGCCCATTTCGTTCCACCTTTAAAGGTTAATTCCCGGAACAGGACCGGGGTTCTGACCTCAAGATTTGTTGCAGCTCCGACAGTCATACTTGATTTTATCGGGATTGTTTTTTCATACTGTTTGATTGTTTCTTCTTTTATTGGAAGATTAAGGTCAGAAACGTTGATAGATCCGGCAGTAGAATCACTGTAATAAACAGATGCAGCTGTTTCTAACTTAATATCAGTCAGATCAAACAACCTCATGTTATTCTCAACCGACACAACATGGTTCTCTCGTGGCTTTAGTAGCCTGTCGCTCGACGGTAAGCTAGAATACAAAGGCAAGCTGTTTTCGTTGTCTTTAATATGCATATAGCTGACATTATTCTCGAACCCAAAAAGGTTCGTAGATATTTTATACGCGCTTATATCTTGTTCATAAGACACATTATCCATATTGGCAGTTGAAGAAGTATCGATGGCCTTTCTGGTTATACCTGAAATATACTTTATTTTTACCAACTTATTTAAACCGACAACTCCAAAGACATCGAGATCGATATCATTTCCCTGTACTAACATACCATTAAGAGCCATATTCGACATCACCGGATTAGTATCTCCGCATTTGATATCGATATTTTTTTTATCATCCCAGATACCGAATGATACCCTGTTTAACGGCTGGTTATCCGAAGACTCTTTGCTATCGCGTTTAACATTAATATTTGAGTTCAATATCCACGATTTAAGGTTAATATCGGCGACTGCCTCAGATTCAAACGGTTCGCGAATAACTTTTTCGGCATATTTATCTGTATTATAAAAATAGTTATCAAGGGAAAGTGACCCATTATATGTCAGGAAGTCCTGGTCTTTTCGTCTAAAAGTAAAAGAGGAATTAATCGAATGAACTTTCCCCCTGACATCTTTAATAGTAACTTTTATAGAATAAACATCTTCTTTGAGTTCTTTCTTAGGAACATAATTAGCAAATGTCTGACTTAATGACACATAATCAGTAACATCCTCCCCATTAATAGTCATTTTAAAGGTTTTCATGTCCAATTGGGACAATTCGTCATCAAACGTGAGAAGAACGCAAGGGAATCCGTTCCTTACGACCTCGTTATTTGCCGGGGTCAAAAAACGCACTTTGGGAGTGAATTCGTCGCTGGTAACATTCACAATAAAAGGATATTCTTTCGGATTCACTTCCGGCAATGACAGCATCAATTTATTATCCATTTTAACAGCTATATAATAGGAAAAAACATCATCTTTTGCGAAAACCGGTGTTAACGTTGTCGTATAAACGTTATTCCCGATAGAAAGCATACTTGCTTCATTATAAAGATTTTCCTTACCGATTTTATAATAAATTACAACCTCTACGTTTGAGGTTATCCCTTCAAGCTCTACGGTAAATTGTGCCGGTTGATCTGCAATTATTTTATCAATTCTGGTATGAATAATACCATCAGCATAAGACAAATTAATAATGATCAAATAGAAAAACACAAAAAAGAAAAGCACATGGATTCTTTTCATAATCTACTTTCTCTCAAACTCAAGATCTAAATTCTTTTCTTTATTATCGCTATCTATATAACTTAAAGAAATCTTTTTGGCTTTTATTTCAGGCTTGATAGTCACTTCGACCGATATTCCCGGAAGGTTCTTACCAATCACCATAAATTCGGATTGTCCTGACTGACCTTTGACTTTTAGTTCGCCCTGACCATCAGTTATTTTCACAATTACTTCATCATTCCACTCTTTATTGTCGCTACTAAATTTCATTCTTTTATCATTGGACACAAACCTGACTTCGACAACCTCACCCTTATATAATTTTTCAGTTTTATTGTCTTTAACAGCAGCTTTAATAATAAACGGCTTATCCTCAACTTTGTCACCGACAAAATTAAGCATGAGCGATAACTTGGATTGCATGTCATCTCGTTTAGGCAGCTGATCCTGATTTATTGATTCTTTTTTGGGCTCACTATCTTTTTTAATTCTCGTATAGGTATTACGCTCACTCAATACCTTGCCTTTATCATTAGAGATCTCAACCGCGCCATCCGCAACCCATACATCCATTTCGTCTTTCACTGCCACATCGAATTCCGTACCTTTAACAGAGGCTACGCCGTGTATTGACTCTATTTCGAAGTTAGTACCTTTTGTTACCTTGTTCCAAACTTTTCCAAAAACAAGAAATACCGAACGCTTCTTTTTATTGTCCTGGATAGTGAATTCCATTTCAGACTCATTAGCAACCCGAAGTATTGATCCGTCAGTGAAATATATCTCAGCTTTCCCATCCAGTTTCGTCGCGATCCGGTCACCAGGGTAGAAAAACATTCCTCGTTTAACGAGTGCCCAATTACTCCCGGAAGCATTCTTATAGAGGACCTCACCGAAAAAAACAGTTAAGGTCGCAACCGGTTTACTATCAGCAAAAACAACATTGCAGAGTAAGAACAGAAATAATAGTAACGATGCTATAGTCTTAAATTTCATTATTTAACCTTTATTGACTTAATCTTCAAAATGCCTTTAATGATATCTTTTACTGATTTTTTACTTATTTCTGACGTACCATCGAGAGTTGCTTTCTTTAGCTTAAAGCCGGTTATCAGTTCCGCAACACTAATTTCCTTCACATATCCCTTTAAAAACAGGATTAATTCTTCAATATCTTCCGGGGTAGCCGCCTCAAGCTCATTGTTATCTTTAATACTAAACTTACCCGACACGCTCATGGCTCCATTAGGTTCACCCTTTAGATCTAAGGGCTGAACCCTCCAAAAATATTCTTTATTATATTCAAGCCCTTTGATCGTAGCTTTGTTTGACTCGCATTGTTCTTCCTTAAACGTCGAGAATTTTTCATCGTTGCTATACTGCAATAGGTATTTCCGGGCTCCTGGATACTCTTTCCATGAAAAACTAATATCATTATTATCTAAAGCCAAATTTAGTGGTGACAAAAGCTCCAGCTTAACCATCGGCACTCTGAACTTACCGATTTTACTTGGCCCTCCAATAACTCCAGCCTTCCCGGTTCCCTGAACTTGCCAGTAATACTGGGTATCCATGGCTAATTCAAGTTTCAATGCTTCATTAGTTATACTGTTATCGTTGACTTTATATTTTGTTGCGTCGGACAAGTCTTCACTTTTGCCAATTGCAATTACATATTCATTAACTGAGGGAATACTCAGCCACTTAAAAGTAACAGATACGCCAGACAATGTCTCATTAATAGGAGAAAGCATCTCAACCCCAGAAAAACTATTATTGTCATGGGAAACTAATTTAAAAATCGCCGGATTACTGGTATCTCCGTAAGGCAATCCGTTAACATCCGATGCTGCTACTGCCCAATAATAGCTGGTGCCCTGTTTTAAAGCTTCTTTCTGTTCAAGAGTATAACTCGTACCGTTTACCTCAAACCTCTTTGCACTGCTTAGCCCGGCATCTTCACTGATTAAGAGCTTATATTTTGAAGCACCTTCAATCCCATTCCAGATAAAACTCACAATAGGTGACTCCAGTTCAGCGTTAACCGGTGAAATTAAACTTATTTTGGGGATCTCTTTCCCTCTAAAGCTACCTATTTCACTGAATTTACTATAACTTTTTCCTTTTTCATCTATCGGTATTACCCGCCAGTAATAGGTCTTGCCTGGTTTCAAAGCAGGCTGGTTCTCAGGGTATTGAACGGCGGCTCGAATAGTGTTAATTGCTATGGCATTTGTCCAATTAGCTATATCGGAGCTGATCTGGACTATATAGTTGTCCGCCCAGTTAACAGATCGGAAACTAAACTCAGGCAAATCGCTCAGGACATTTGTATCCATCGGCGAAATTAAAGAGGGGACCGGTAAGTCAGGCATTTTGAAAAACGATCTTTGTGAAACGGAACCAATTTGTTTCCCATTGCTGCCAATTGCTTTAACGCGCCAGAAATAGGTAGCTTCAGGGTCAAAAATATAATTATCCGGAGTAAATGTTGTCCCTTCACATTTAAAAGCATCAGGTTTTTGAAATAACTCTGTCTTATCAATTTCCAATAGATAGCTGCTTGCGCCAGATAATTCCGACCAGGAGAATTCCGGGGGCACGTTTAAAATCGTCACGGCAACAGGAGTCTTCAACATTATTTCCTGGTTAAATAAAAAGCTTCCAGTCTCACTTTTTTTCCCCCATTTTTTGCCGGAGTCATCATAGGCCTGAACATACCAATAATACTTTGTACCAGGAAGATAATACGTGGCATCTTCCTGAGCAAGCTCAGTCACCTTGACTCCTTTAAAAATCTTCGAAGAACCGAAACTTACATCTTTATCAATATATACATCATAATGAGCGGCACCAGCTACTTCCGACCATTTCATCTGAAATGGAACACTGCTAATCTCAGAAGTTGGCTCAGAAAGCCGTGCCGGCTCGATCGGTGACATTTTAAAGGTGCTATCAACACTATTTCCCACTTTGCCTATCGTATACCCAAGACCATCCGTTGCGTGTATTCGCCACACATAAGTCGTATCAGGTTCTAATCGTTCAGCCGTACCCGGATAATCATATTTATTGGAATTCTCTACCGTATCATCCAGTATTGGCCGACCGCTAAGAGCTATATTCGGGTTCTCATCCGGTTTAACTTTCCAGATCTTAATATTATATTTTACGTCAACCCCAGACCGTACATTTAACCGTTGCCACACAAACGTAGGATATGGATTATCGATACTTACTATAGAGCCTTCGCCCGGAGTTATAATATCAATATTCCCCTTTTCATGGGGCTGATATATGGATTCTTCCGTTGAAGCAAGTGCAAGGGCGGCATCATCCTGAGAATTAGAATCAAAAAGATAGATTTTATAAACAAATGTTTCCGGAGGCATCATCCCATCATATTCGGTGAGAATATTTTTTCCATAACGACTATTTACTCGATCTTTCATATCTTTATTTGTGATCTTATGCGTAAATTGGCTACTGTTGTTCATTTCCAGATCTGTATTCTTAATTATTCTGGACCCGCCCGCAGCTATTTGAATTGGAAATGATTGAGGAACTGAAGTTGCATCTAATATAGGTTCGGAACCTAATGAACTCGTAAATACTTGAATCCTGATTTTAAAACTTTTGTCTGCTTCAGAATTATTAACTATACGAATAGACGCCATCTCATCTAATTGCTGTTTTGCCTGGACCGCATCATAAATTGAATCGATAAAATACGTTGCCCTGGGAATAATAGAAACAGACAGGTCATAGGTTCCGGCAAATACATCACCCGCAGAAAGAATCACCATTATCAACAATATATATATTTTTTTCATTATTTCATTATAGCAGCTATGAATTTTAAATTGCAAATACTTATCTGAAAATTCTGGCATGATACGCGCAGGAGCGTACCCTTAAAAAAATTACTTTCTCCCAACAACAGAATAGATATTAACAGGAATCGTTTTCCCTTTTACAATAATTTCATCGAGATATTCACATATGAAGAAATCCTTCACTAACTTATAGGTATCCTCAGAAATAATTAAATTAACCGGACTCTCTTTGGTCCCATAATTTCTGGTTGTCGACTCTAATCTGGCAGCGAGATTGACGGAGTCCCCAATAACCGTATAATCCTTATGCATGGTAGAGCCAATATTTCCGATAACCACTTCCCCGGTGTGAATTCCCATCCCGATACCGAATTGATCCCGGCCTTCCCTCGCTCTTTTTTCATTAATTTTTTGCAGCATATCCAACTGGCTTAGCGCAGCTTCTACTGCAACTTTTGCGTGGTCAGGCATCTCAAGCGGTGCACCGTATATTGCCATGATCTCATCGCCAACATATTTATCCAGCGTCCCTTTATGCTCAAAGATCACTTTGGTCATGGCATCAAGGTATTCATTAAGATACTCGACAACCACTTCAGGAGAATGCCGTTCGCTAAACGTAGTAAATGCCCTGATATCACTAAAAAAAATAGAAACCTGTTTCTTTTCCCCACCTAAAATAATACGAGACGGATGTTCTAGGAGCTTGTTAACAACGCTGGGATCAACATACTGAGAAAAAACGCTCTTAACATATCGCTTTTCCTCTTCTTCTTTGTAATACCTGTAACCAATTAATCCGATAAAGGGAAACAATAGCGCCGAAAAATATTCAAACGATTTAAGAATATAATTCATTTTTAAAAAAACAACCAAATCTACTGCCATAATAACAATCGTACAGGCAAGGAAAAACACAAAGGCTCTTCTGGATGATAAGCTTAAGAAAAACTTTATCGAGATAATACACAAAGACAGGACTACCAGAAAATCAAACCATGGAGGACTTTCGTACAAATAATTACGATCTAAAACAGTTTGAATGGCATTAGCATACATTTCCACTCCCGGGACGATATTCGAAAACGGGGTGGCGATATAGTCTTGCAATTCAATAGCTGTAGCACCGATTAAAACGATTTTATCTTTCAGGAAGTTGGGATTTTTCTTGATAAACGAGCCATCAATCACCCTATCGAATGGAATATATGGAAATGATTTAGCCCCACCGCGATAGTTAATAACGAACCGCCGGTCTTGGGAAATAGGCATTGCGTATTTACCCACAACTATAGAAGAAGATAAATGCTTAATAGGAGGCTTATCTGCTTGAATATAACGGACAGCCTGCAATGTTAGGTTCGGATATTTTATATCTCCTGAAAACAACATCGGGATTTTTCTTATTACCTGGGATTTGTCAAAACTAATGTCTACCATTCCGATATCAAGTGCAGAATTTTTCAATAGTTTTATCGGAGGATTAAATGGATCCTGAACATAGCGAACAAAGCTATTATTTTCAGTATTTTTGAAATACGCAGCCAAGAGGACATTACCGGATTTTTTGATCGACTGGGCAAACTTGACATCATCATCAGGATCAAAGCTCGTGGGAGAATCAAATAAAATATCGAAAAAAATCAATTTCGCGCCAGCCAACTTAAGCTGATCAACTAATTGAGCATATTTATTTCTTGGCCACGGCCAGGTACCTAACCAAGCAATGGACTCATCGTCTATAGCGATAATAACAATATTTGTCGGAGTCTTTATCGGGCCTCTCACGACAAACTTCAAATCAGTTAGTTTCCAGTGGAACAACTTAAATAAGGGCAACTGGTTTAATACGACAATTGCAAATACAATAAGAATGCACAATATAACCTTAATAGATTTTCTCTTCATTCAATAATCCACACTGTAATGATTAAATTCAGACCTGTTTAATCTATTATGATAATTATGGCTTTTTTTTTCAATGGGTGAGAACAAGACTATTGACTACAAAATATTGCACTGCTACTGACTCTTTTTTCGTACTAATTTCATATTTTTCATGATATATTAAAATTATGTCCAACTTAAAACTTATCTGGGAAAATCTAAAAATACCTATAATTGCACTTATAAGCTCTTTTCTAGGAGGTGCAGCAGGCTATAAATTATTGTTTTCCGATCAAAGCTGGAACCATATTTTTTTTATGACCGGGATAACACTTTCTACAGTCGGTTATGGAGATATATTGAATGTGCAGAATAATCCGGTCGCTATCTGGTACACAATCATCTTGCTAGTAATCGGCATGGGAATAGTTTTATATTCCGTTTCCGCGGTTTCAGCTTTTCTCATAGAAGGCCACTTAAATAACCTCCTATTAATAAACTCCATAAAAAGGAAAATACTAAAAATGAAAAATCACTATGTAATCTGCGGTGCCGGTGAAACTGGCATCCATGTAATTCGAGAAATGCACATCAACAAAAAAAACTTCGTCGTAATAGATTCCGATCAGGATAAATTCAAACAGTTAAGAGAAGAATTTCCACGATGTCTGGTTATCATAGGCGATGCTACAAGTGATGCAATTTTAGAAGAAGCTAACATTAAACATGCAAATTCACTGGTAACAACACTGGCAAACGATAAAGACAATCTATTTTTGGCAGTTACCGCACGGATGTTGAACCCGGAGATTCAAATAGTCTCTACGGCTACCGAACTGAGCATGAATGAAAAGTTACAGAAAGCCGGAGCTAACTATATCGTAAGCCCTAACTATATTGGCGGAATGAGGATTGCTTCGCACATTTTACGTCCAAATGTAGTTTCTTTCCTCGACAGGATGCTTTACACGAAAGAGGAATCCATCAGGGTTGAAGAGGTGGTAGTCCCGGAACATAGCAGTATTGCGGGAAAAACTTTTTCTCAAACACATATTCACGAAAAAACAGGGCTTAACATCATCGCCTATTCTTCGAGTGAAGATAATGGCAATTACCGATACAATCCACCTGACAGCACTATTTTGACAACCGGATCAGTACTTCTCTTCATCGGGACAATTGAACAGCAAAAAAAGCTAGAGCACCTTGTCAAATAAACCGAGGAAAAACTAGTATGCTTACAAATGAATATTCCCGCTACATAGCGGGAATATTCATTTAATAGTAAAAAAATTTTTATGTGACTTATTGAACTTGTTGATCAGGAGTACCGGTATCAGCCTGGTCATGCAACATCTTTAGCTCTCTGTTTCGATAGATAAACCAGGAATGCCCAGTCATCTTGTCGATTTTATATGCATACATCGGATTGTTACTCACAACAATATCATACCGTTGTGACAGAATTCCAACGCCAGCAACAACTGCAATCACAAAAAGTGCTACATAGGCAAAAGCAAGCCAGGATTTAACTTTCGATCCATCGTTTTTATTATCAGACATTATTTTACATCTCCTTGCTATGAATTAGTTACTGCTAGAATAATATCATACAAACAAAGGAAACCACAACCTTATCAGGCTGTCTCATTACCACGCTCTTCGCTCTTCGAACGTTTCCGATCTGCTTCGTTAAGCTTTATCTTTCTCAACCTGATAGATTTTGGAGTTATTTCAACAAGTTCGTCATCGTTAATAAACGCAATGCACTTTTCCAGGCTCATCAGAGTATGAGGAGTAAGCACTACAGCATCATCAGACCCTGCGGCTCTCACGTTTGACAACTTTTTGCCTTTGCCCGGATTAACAACCATATCTCCTTCACGGGCGTTTTCTCCAACAATCTGACCTTGATAGACTTTCTCGCCAGGTCCCAGAAATAGTTTGCTTCTTTCTTGAAGATTAAATAAAGCATAGGCGACGGTGGCGCATTCTTCTTTCACAACCAGAACGCCCCGCTTTCTATTTTTAATCTCTCCGGCAAAGTCATCATATTTCATAAAAATATAGTTCATTACACCCATACCCTTAGTTTCGTTCATAAATTCCGAACGGAACCCAAGCAACCCTCGGGTAGGAATCTTATATTTCATTCGAGCCATACCATTCTCCTGGTGCATTTCCAGCATAAGCCCTTTTCTTCCACCAAGGTTCTCGATTACGTTACCCATAAAATTTTCGTCAACATCAATAGTTAATTCTTCGTATGGCTCCTGTTTCGTTCCATTTTCTTCTCTGAATATAACTTGAGGCCTTGTTACCTGAAACTCATACCCTTCTCTTCTCATTTTTTCGATAAGGATTGATAAATGCAATTCTCCTCTGCCAGATACCGAATACCCAGTTGTATCACTTATTTCTTCAACAACTAAGGCGACATCAGAAAGAGTCTCTCGAAATAATCTTTCCCGAATATGTCTTGAGGTAACAAATTTCCCTTCTTTCCCGGCAAAAGGAGAATCATTAGGAATAAAGTTCATAGAAATTGTTGGCGGATCAATCTCGATACTTGTAAGACATATCGGATTATCAGGATCAGTCAAAGTTTGTCCCACGGTTATTGATTCCATTCCTGCCACAGCAACTATTTCACCGACACTGGCGATAGCAGTTTCACTTTTTTCTGTCCCTTCAAAACGATACACTTTCGTTATTCGGGCTGGGAAAAGAATCTCACCGTTTTTCGCAACAACAACATCTTTGTTAATATTCAGTTGGCCGGAAGTTATTTTCCCAATAGCCAAACGGCCAAGGAACGGCGAATAACTCAGCGAATTCACTAACATTTGCAGTGGTCCGTCAGGATCTCCTTTAGGTGCAGGAAGGCAACTGACAATTTTATCGAATAACGGCTCCATAGAATCTGCATCTTCGGCATAATCATGAGAAGCATAGCCGTCACGAGCTGAAGCGTAAACAACCGGAAAATCAAGAATGTCGTCCGGAGCACCCAGCTTGACAAAAAGATCAAAAACACTATCCAATACCCATTCGCATCTGGCATCAGTCTTATCAATTTTATTGATAACCACTATTATCGGCAAATGAAACATCAAGGCTTTTTTGAGTACAAAGTAAGTTTGGGGCATAGGACCTTCAGCCGCATCAACCAGAAGTAGCGCTCCATCAGCCATTTTAAGGACTCGCTCTACCTGACCGCCGAAATCAGCATGCCCGGGAGTATCAATAATATTAATAAAATGATCTTTATATCGAAAAGAACCATTCTTCGAGGTTATCGTGATTCCCCGCTCTTTTTCCAGGTCCATTGAATCCATCAGCCGTTCTTCGACTACTTGATTCTCACGAAACATCCCGCTTTGTTTAAAAAGTTGATCGACCAACGTAGTCTTTCCATGATCTACGTGGGCTATAATTGCTACATTTCTTATTTTACTTTGTTCCATAGTGAATCTCTTTACCTTCCATAAATTAAAAACATTCCCTTTCGATAAAAACTCGAAAAAGACCATTACGTGATATGTAAATCACGACTCAAGCTTACTGCCTTCTATTTCGCAGTATTTCTCTTTAAATCTTTAAGAAATAAGTTATAGAATAAGTCAGAAGTGTTGACTTTAGGTTATAAATAAACAAACCGCATACTATTATACACTTTTTTTGACAGAAAGGAACTCGAGATTTATAGAATTATATAAATAAGCACAAAAGAGACCGGTAACAGCCATATATGCCTAATGGAATCCCTCCACCGAAGGTTCTTATGCTTAAGTTAACAACCAGAAATGAATATCATCAACCACTTTTGGGTCGATGCCTATATAGACTAATTGTTTTCTTAAAAAACCTTCAATATGAGGTATATATTTATTTGTCCGACGATAATAAGGGGAAATAAGACGCTCATTATTAGCATTCCTTCTTATAACTGCAGGTCCGGCATTATAAGCCGCTAATGCCATTCGAAGGTCTTTATAACTCTTAAGTTGCCGGTGTAAGTATTTTACCCCACCTTTTATGCTTTGCTCAGGATCTTGGCGGTTAACAATTCCAAGTTCTCTCGCTGTAATTGGCATTATCTGCATGATGCCAACGGCTCCAGCATAAGAAGCTGCCTTTGGCTTGAACCCGCTTTCACGCCACCCCACAGCCACAGCTAGAAGAGGATGAACCTGGTATTGGCGAGAATATCGCACAAACAACCGGGCATATTTTTTTGCCACAACATCTTCCAAATTATTATCAGAATTCTTGATAATACGAAAGATCATATTCTCCATTGTCTGATCATAACTGCTAAAACCGGCATTCAACGTTTTTAGATCATTGCTCCCTTTAATACAATTCTTCCGAAGATAGTCGTCCATATTAATGACATCCGATAGTTGGGATTCCATATCTCCATCTGCCAGCAATAACTTAATAACGTTGCTTTCGTTTCCAAAAGATAACTGAGAGTACTGGCTATCATAATAACTAATGTCGTCCGCCGGGATAATCTCAACTTTTTTTTCTGAAAGAGCACTTCGTCCAGGTACAACTTTTTTGATTACAACTTTAGGTTCCTTAATGATAAAACTACGATTATAGCTTGCTGGAGCCAAAAAGCCACAAACAAACAACAACAAATAAATAACCAGTACTGATGTATGTTTTTTCATTCGAACCACCCCTTTCAAAACTATGCTTCATTTCATTTTTTAACTGTATCTATAAACAAAAACAACATTTTAGATTCTATTATGTTTTTATTCCGAATATTAACCAAGCAATGTATACTTATTCCGGAAATTTGTCAAATGCCAAATGAAATATTCCATGTAAATATTTATTTTATTAAAATCTATATTTATATTACATAATATTAAACTATATATATTACTATTTTAAAATATCCCACCCTTTTATGAAAATACCAACAATTCAGTCCACCCATCATCATTCCTCGAATATTGTACTTCGCAGCGTGTTCCAAAACAAATTCTCGTAGGCAGCAAAAAGAAATGCCGGTGCCGCACAAGCCATCGTATACTGTTTCCTATTGCAAAAAGTCACTAATTCTAACATTTTTATAAAGTCACTATTATATGAATATGAATAAAGGAACCAGATAGCGCTTTTATTATTTATCCGGGTTATTCCATTGTCATGGAGCACTGCACCGGAATATTTATTTTCAATCGAGCAAAAGACCTCTTTAATTATAATTTCCAACTGTTCTGAGGAGAAATCCCCCAATGTAAAGTTTTCGATATCCTTAGGTAAGGGTTTTGAAAGTATAGTAATAGAGCCACCATTACCACACGTCGATGCAGCAATAATCTCGGGTTTGTTACTTGGCTTTTTTTTCCATCCACTGGGAAAATCAATATGAAAAGATTTTTTTCTACGGAAGTAAGCTTTGCCAGTGACTGGCTTCTTACTACTTCTAAAATAGAAAAGATAAGCAACCCCCAAAAACATAGCCATAAAAACGACAAAAATAATAATTTCATTACACATACTAACCCTCCATAATTTTGCCATGTGTTACAGACCAATTTACAAGTGGCAATATTATGCCAGAAATATAACAGGCACTTAAATTATTGCACTATTTAACACAATAAAAAGATGGTGTAAATAGAGATTTCGATGACAACACTCTATTACGCGGCACAATTCAATAACGATTAAACCTGATCATTATTCGATTAAAAATTTCCAGTATCTTTCCAATAAACACCGACTAAAAACAAAGAATTCACTGCGGCATTTAGCCAATTGACTTCTCATAATAATTGACTAAGATTGTGACAATATTTTTTGAGGAGTGGAAAACATGGAAAGTATTAATACATTAGAATCAGGAATAACCATAGAAGGTCCGTCAATAATTTCACTTATTACAGCTTTTGTCGGAAGTATGACCATGGCAGTTTGCGGTGGAATACTGTGGGGACTGCTCAGTGTTTTGACGAAACATGAAATCAGGTTCATGATTCTATTCGTAGGCATGCTAGGCAGCTTGTCAGTTATCATTTTATCAAATAAAAACAAATTATTCATACTTCAAATAATCGCGATTTCATCTATTATCCCAGGATTTCTTGCCAGTAAATACATTGTATTTTTTTATCATATTAAAAATCTGATTATAAAAGAGTACGGAGCCGATATAGCTTCATACTTGCCAATGATACCTGGACTCTCAAAAGTGACCATCCAATTTTTCTTGAAATCCCTTATCTTCTCAATAAATAGTTACGATATGGCTTGGATTATCATTACTTCCATAATGGTTTGGGAAATACCTCGGATAGCATTCTTATACGTTAAAAAGCATGAATTCAAGTGAATCAGGAAGAGTAGGCAACCTACAATGAATTATTTTATAGAACTGATATCCAACTTTATAGTCACTAGCGCGAAGATAATCTACTTATACTTCGCTTATCTGGTAATGATAATAATTTTTTTGCTGATAATCTTCTCTCCGGCAGTAGTTCTTGTGATCTATGCGAACAACCTGTTATTCATTGGAATTATCATTTTTTTCTATCCTCACTTCCTTAGTTTTTTCTTTAGCAGCAACAAGAAGATTACTAATCCGGATAGCTTAGAAGAAGAAGTAGAGAAAGACACCTACAGCAAGTCAGATAACAGTATTGGCATAATAGCAGCAATCATCTTCGCTACTTTTCAACTCATCCTTTTCTCGCTAAAGGTGGTTGAGAATAGCTCCGGCATCATAATGCTCATACGGAACGCTCCTTCCACACAAATATTACTCATAGGGGTAATTTTCTTAATAACTACGCTCCTTAAGCTAGATAAAAAATTCTGATACCTTTTTTGAGGGTAATTATGGCAGAAAACAAAATCAAACCAATTATCAACACGATACTATCTTCGGCAGGAATCACCATTAATGGAAGCAATCCGTGGGATATAAAAGTCTATGATGACAGGCTCTACCAACGAATATTAATCGATCATTCATTAGGTCTTGGAGAGGCATATATGGACGGCTGGTGGGATTGTCAGCAGCTTGATATATTTTTTCATCGCATTTTAAGCCACAACGTATCACCAAACATAAAGATAAATAGAACAGTTCTCTTAGAAATTATAAAATTCAAACTTTTCAACAAGCAAAACAAAACAAGAGCGAAGCAAGTCGCAGCAAGGCATTACGATCTTGGAAATGACCTATTTAAGCACATGCTGGGTAAACATATGGCCTATAGCTGCGGCTATTGGAAATCAGCAAAAAATATCGATCAGGCACAGGAAGCCAAATTCGATCTGATTTGTAAAAAGTTACAATTAAAGCCGGGAATGAGTATACTTGATGTCGGCTGCGGTTGGGGAAGTTTATCAAAATTTGCTGCTGAGAAATACAAGGTAAAAGTAACTGGAGTTACTATCTCCAAAAAACAGTCAGAATTCGGAAGATCATTATGCCAGGGCTCTGCAGTTAATATAAAAATTCAGGATTACAGAGATATTCAGGAAAAATACGATAGAATTGTCTCTGTAGGGATGTTTGAGCATGTAGGATTTAAGAATTATAATACTTATATGAAAGTTATTGAACGATGCTTAAAAGATGATGGGTTATTTCTGTTACATACGATAGGCGCAAATAATCTGGGAAGCGGCATCGACATTTGGATCGACAAATATATTTTCCCAAATGGGATGATACCATCTAGCATACATGTCATAAAAAACATAGAAAATCGATTCATCATAGAAGACTGGCACAATTTCGGAGCTGATTATGATAAAACGCTCATGGCCTGGCAATCAAATTTTGAAAACAATTGGGACAAAATCAGGAACAACTATGACAATACTTTTTATAGGATGTGGAAATTTTATTTATCTTCATGCGCGGCCATGTTTCGCGCGCGTAATTTACAATTATGGCAGATTGTACTGTCGAAAAAGGGCGTTCCCGGAGGTTATATTTCAATACGCTAATATGCGGAAAGTGCCCTGAAATAACGAACACAACTCTCACATCTTCCGCAGAGTTGTGCGCCGTTATGATAGCAAGGCCAGCAATACTTGAAAGGAACAGCTAACCGTTTTCCAAGATTTACAATCGCTATCTTATCGAAATCAGTTGTAAAAGAAATCACTTTGACCTTAGATAAGGTAGAGTACGCTAATGCATCATTCACTTTTTCAAGATACTCTTTCGTATTATCAGGAAACGTTGCGGCTTCTTCTTTATTAAATCCAACGATTATCTCATCTATCCCTTTAGCTTCGGACACCGATGCAGCAATATTTATAAAAGTTCCGTTTCTATTCGGAACCCATACTGCTTTGGCTGTGGAATTAATATAATCGGTATCATTAATTCTTTCTTCATTGAACACCGGCACTTCATTTCTTGAAGCTACCAAAGAGGTTGTTGTGACTTCAGCCAGCCAGGGAAGTTCAATTACCCGATGTGGTATGGAATAAAACGTGCAAATGTTCGCTGCATGTTCTAGTTCTTTTTGAGCAGCTTTTTGACCGTAATCAAAGGTTAACGCTTCCAGCTCATAGCCGTTATCCAATGCCTGAGCCATATTAACCAGGGAATCTAGCCCCGCTGATAATAATACAAGTGCCTTCATAAATCGATAACCCCTTACTAAGGTAAAAAAACAGATAATCCATCGTCTGTATTCAAAATAATTACTGGCTGTAACTAGCCCACGTACTCGCTGACTCCCAAATGGTCACTTTTTTTAAATGTACATTTTCAGGCATTTTCAGCGAGATTCTCTCAAACAAATATTTAGAAAGGTTCTCAGAGGTAGGAGAAAACTCCACTATTTTGTTAAGATACGAATGGTCCAGAATATCTCGTTCTTCTTTCAAAATAGCTTTGAGCACTCTGAAGTCAACAAGCATCCCAGCCTTATCAAGAACATCGCCTTCTACAAATAATTGAATTTTCCAGGTATGACCATGAAGGTTCTCGCAAGGACCTTTATAATCGTACAATTGATGAGCTGCGGAAAATGTATCTTCCACCATTAACGAAAACATATTTTATCCTCCTTAACAAACAAGCTATGTCACAAATATTTTTACTAATTCTCTTATTATCGAACTCTATGTAAAAAACAATAATTAATTATGCTATACCTTAAAATGATTTATGCTGAACATTTTCTAATGAAAATCCTAATAATCTACTACCGCATTCCTGGAATTTGATAGTATCCCCGGAGGTATAATACTCATAATTGCCATTACAATTTGATTTATTTAACAATTCGTTTTTTTCCAAATATTTTTTAATATATTCAGAAGCACCTACTGCCGGGTCAATAAAAGTAACATGTTCAGGTGCTATCTTCTGTAAAACCGGAACCAGAAAAGGATAGTGAGTACATCCCAAAATTACTACATCAGCCTGTTGATGTAAAGCTTCAGACAAGTATTGCGAGGCTATATCTCTGGTTTTTTCATCATGAATAGAACCATTTTCAATAATCGGAACAAGCAACGGACAGGCAATCTCCATAACCTTAATATTGTCAAACCGAGAAGTTATCGAAGCAGTAAACGATTTTGACCGTACTGTTCCTTCAGTTGCCATAACCGCTACGTTCCTGGTTTTAGATATCTCCGATACCATATCAATTCCACGTTCGATAAGGCTCACAAAAGGAACATCAAAATGATCCCGATTATGCTGAAGGGCATGAGAGGTAGAAGTATTACAGGCCATAATTATCGCTTTGACCTGCTTTTCAAGCATGAATTCTACTATTTCATGGTTAAAACCTATAATCTCTTCTTTGGTCCTTCCCCCGTAGGGGGCACGGAGATTGTCTCCATAATAAAGAACATTTTCTTGAGGCAATAGTTTTTTGACCTGAGCAAGCACTGTCAATCCGCCGAACCCAGAATCAAACATCCCAATAGGCCGTTGATCTAGACGATACATTTACTTTTTGCCCCCTTTTACATTTTTAAAATACTCTTCGATACCCTGGCATACTGCCAGAGCAACTTTTTTCTGAAAGTTCTCATCATTTGCCAATAGCTCATCCCATTTATTAGATAAAAAAACCGGTTCGATGCAGATAGCCGGCATCGTCGTATAATTCAGGACATAGAGCATTGCTTTTCTTGTTCCCTTATCTGTCCTTTTCAGTTTCTCTACCATCGCTTTATGAACAGCACTAGCCAGCGCCTGGTCTATGGGCTTGGAATAAAATGTCTCAGTACCGGAAATGGTTCCATTAACAAACGAATTATAATGAACACTAATAAAAACGTCCGCACGATTCTTATTAGCAAAAAACACCCTGTCATTAAGGCTCATATAAACATCAGATTCCCTGGCCATCATTACTTTTGCTCCACGTTGAGCTAATTCTTCCTGGATAATCTTTGATGTTTTAAGCGCAGGTTCTTTTTCTAATGTACCGCCAATGCCAATACACCCGGGATCACGGCCTCCATGCCCGGCTTCAATAACAATGATCTTATCTTTAAGCAAAGGAGAAAGCGACGGTTCTTTTTTCGGTATAATCGCCTTCAATTCTTCAACTACTTTTTCTTTAAGTTCTTTAATATCTTTCAGGCTCAAAACCACTGAAAGCAACTTGTCATCGCCGTTACGCTGTGTATTATAGTACGCATCCTTCTCTAGCTCAACAACGACTCTTGTTACCAGAGGATTCCATTGATATTGAGATGCCCTCACTCTTTTTATTATTTTCCCATCTCCTTCATAAAACTGGGGCGTCTTAAGAACAATATCAGGAACATCAATTACCAACCGAAAAGGATCATTGATTTTTTGAATTATCGGAGTGATCTTCGATGAGCTTTGCAATACTATTTCTGAAACATCCTTGTTTGATTTCAAAAGGACACTGGTAAGTTCTCCCGCAAATCGAATAGTGCCTTCCAGGATATTATCGTTATCCACTACACCATAAGGAATTTTCCCCTTCGTATCAATGGCGATCCGGCAATTATTGTTGGTCAATTGGGCCAATCGATAAGATTTTATTTTTTCATCATTAATTTCAATGATCGGATCAGGCACATCCAGGTTTGTATTTGGAATAGTAATTAATAACATGCTTGGACTAACTACCTCAAAAACACTATCCAGCCTAATTTCTCCGGTACATTTAATTGTTATCTGGCGCGTTCCAGCCGATTCCTCATAGACAACTTCATAAATTCGATGGTTAACAAATACTTTTTCGAGCTTGGAATCCCATCTGACTCCCATTCCAATAATTCTGGCAAACGCGATAAGAGGAACGTACATATCTCCATTTATAATTTTAGGAGGTGTATCAAGGATTAAAGCTCCATTTTTATTTACCCCACGATTCTGTATTTCCAACTGTCCGGCACTAATCAAATAATCAATACCGTCATCCCGGTAAATTGTTGCCTGGTGCTTATCAGCATTAATATGGACATTATATCCCGCCTTCTCAAAAACAAGCTTCAACGGGACCATGAGCGACTTGTCTTGATACGTAAACGGTGCCTTCAACAACACATCTTTTCCGCTAACGGAAAAATCAAGTTGCTTTCGATCTTTAAGATTCGGCAGCCAGATGGAGTTATGAGAAGGTTTATCAAAGCGTGAAGTTGTAGTAATAACTTTTGTTTGCTCAACCTTAATATTATTAGTTAACGGCTCGTTCTCTTTTGGTTTTGCAGTAACATTAATGCTCTTCTCGATATTTTTCTCTTTGTTTTCGAATATAGCTTTAATGTCTTCTTTTCTTTTAGCCAACGCAGCAGAATTATGGGGAATAACTTCAAGTTCTATAACGTTCCGGCCTTCGTATTTGTATAAGTTGTACTTTGTTCCTTCGAGAAATGTAACTTCAAACAGGGTATCAAGATTACTCTTATCGACCTGTTTCACAGCAACGGACTCAATTCCACGATCTTCCAGCTTTTCCTGGGAAACAGTTTTGTTCGAAATATAACCCCTCAACCTGATTTGTAATTTTCTTTTTTGTTTATAATAATCTACTTTATACTCAAACGGGGCGACGCCCTCAATGATGAAAGAATTATTCTCAACCGAAATAGAATTAATAACCGGCACTATTGTAAAAAGCTTTTTGTCCTTTTGTGCTCGATAGCCGATTTTTTCAATAAAATTTATAAAAGGAACGTATATCCTGTTCTTGATAATTCTCACATCATTGGAAATGTTTTCCTGTTTTCCACCTACAGTAATGATCGGGCTTCCCTCTTCAATAATAATCTGAAAATTATCACTATGCCGCTGTAGCGTCGTCAATAATGAACGTCGATTAGTAAAAAGGGAAAAGTCTAGAACCGGCATGAGGTCTCTGAGTGGCACATAGAGGATACTTTCACAGTATACCGGCTCAGTCCCCCAAACGATATGCTGTCCATTGTAGTCGATAACTATGTTAGAAGCTTCAATAAATGTAAAATTATCTGCAAACCCAACACTGACAAACGATACAATTGCTGCAATAACTATAAAAACTAAGAATTTGATATGTTTCAATGATATAACTCCACCAGCTAAAATCAACAATAGAAAAGATGCAAACAAAGACATACAGATACCAACCCATACAAGGATTCATAAGAATTACCAAGGTATCTTCATTACAAAGGGTTCCATTTTAGGAATATATTTAGATAATTTTGAACAACGCAATAACAACAAAAAGCTTGATCGTTATTTGCAATAGTTCTATTTCCATTTTATCATAGCAAAAAGGCTTTTAGTAGATAAAAAAATCATGATTATTCTTTATAAAACCAAGACATGACAAGAACACCGAGAACATCGACCGAAAAATCTGCGGCAGAAGCGTCTCTTCCAGGCACAAAATACTGATGCAGTTCATCAAAAAAAGCAAAAAGCGCAACAAAAGCAATAACAGCTCCTGATATTTTTTTAAACTGCCATCTTTTATCAGCGAAGAGAGCCCGATAACACAAAAAGGACAACCCCAAATATTCAGCAAAATGCAAAAGCTTGTCGATATTGGAAAATTCTGGCAGGTGAAGACTGCTTCCCGGCCGGCTGGATAAATAAAAAATTATCCCCATATACAAAATCGGCGGTAAATAATAGATAGCAACCTTCTTCGATATAATCATAGGCCAGATTATATTATAGATTAGAGTATAAGTTAATAACTAATTTTGCACCCACTGCCTCCCTGGAAATTGATAATATGAGCAGAGTATGTGTATAATATTTTAAGTATAAATTTTTGTAGTATTTTAGTAGTATTCCCAATGAACTAAATTTAAATATTTTGAGGATACCAATTATGAATGCGTTAGCACTTTATCAAATTAATTACGGAGTCTATATAGTAAGCTCAATTAAAGATGGGATATTGAACGGACAGACAGCTAATACCGTCTTTCAAGTAACAGCGAAACCTCCTATGTTAGCAATAAGCATTCACAAAGAGAACCTCACGCATGAATTTATTACAAAAAGTAATCTTTTCAGTGTTTCTATCTTAGAAAAAGAAACCCCTACCAGCCTAATAGGAAAATTCGGATTCAGATCAGGCCGTGAAATCAACAAATTCGAAGGGATTAACTACCTCATTGGTAAGACTGGAGTTCCGATTGTTACTGAGAATACTTTGGCATATCTTGAACTTGAAGTGGCAAATGCTCTAGATGTCGGAACACACACGTTGTTCCTCGGAAATATAGTTGAAGGTGAAATCATTAGAGAAGGTGAGCCTATGACGTATTCATATTATCATGAAGCAAAAAAAGGCACTTCTCCCAAAACAGCACCTACTTTCAGGAACCCGCAATAAGCTGTGGATATCGATTCATATTCGATGCCGCATAGAGTATAATGTGAAAGAGAATATATACCGGCTAGAAATTAACTAGCAAGAGTAATTTGTAGTAAAATATTAAAAATTATTTAATTTGCATTTTTAGGTACGGAGGAGAACCCTTGGCAACTATGAATATAGGAAAAAAAAGAAAAAACAAACCGATGATATGTCTTACAATTCATGGACATTTTTATCAACCTCCAAGAGAAAATCCCTGGAGTGAGCAAATAGAAATACAGGATAGCGCAAGCCCTTTTCATGATTGGAATCAAAAAATCAATGATCAGTGCTATCGCCCTAACTCTGTGTCCCGCGTTCTTAATAACGCAGGGAGAATAATTCAAATAATGAATAATTATGAGCATATTAACTTTGATATAGGTCCCACGCTTATACAATGGATAGAAGCAAAAGATCCTCACACGTATTATAGGATCTTAGCAGCAGACAAAAAAAGCATCAAAGATAATAACGGTCATGGGAATGGTATCGCCCAAGTATATAATCATATTATTATGCCGCTGGCTAATAAAAAAGATAAAATCACCCAGATAAAATGGGGAATGGCTGATTTCACACATCGGTTCAAAAGGATACCGGAAGGAATATGGCTGGCAGAGACGGCAATAAACAAAGAAACTGCTGAGTGCTTAATTGCTGAAGGGATTAAGTTCACAGTTCTCTCGCCGACACAAGCGCTTAAGGTACGATCATTCGGCAAAACAGAGTGGGCCGATGTATCAAACAGTTCGATAGATCCCAAGAAACCTTACCGCATTTATCTTAAGGATAAAAATGATAAAAACATTTCCGGCAAATATCTCGATGTATTCTTTTATGATGGCCCAATATCCCAAGCAGTCGCATTTGAGCATATATTAAAAAGCGCTTCAGCGTTTTCGAACAGGCTTCACACTGCTATCGATCACAACCGCAAACCGCCACAGTTAATTAATATAGGTACTGATGGAGAATCATACGGGCATCATGAAGCCTTTGGAGACATGTGCCTTGCATACATGTTCTTCAAAGAAATCAAAAACACAGAATTCACTGTAACCAATTATGGAAACTACCTTGCTATGTACCCACCGACAGACGAAGTAGTCCTCAAAAATTGGGGAGGCGAAGGTACTGCCTGGAGCTGTGCACACGGCGTCGGCAGATGGTATCGTGATTGCGGCTGCAGCACTGGAGCTCAAGAAGGCTGGAACCAGCAATGGAGAGCTCCGCTTCGCCAGTCGCTAGACTTACTCCGGGATCATATGATTATGATATTTGAAAAAGAAAGTAAAGGGCTAGTAACCAACCCATGGGATACCAGAGATGACTATATTAACGTTATCCTGAATAGAAGCACTTCATCAATAGATAGTTTTCTCAATCGCAGCAAGCTAAAAGACCTAACAGAAAAAGAAGAAAGCAAAATCCTTAAACTGCTCGAAGGGCAAAGAAATGCACTACTCATGTATACAAGCTGCGCATGGTTTTTTGCCGATATCTCCGGCATCGAGACAGTACAGGTAATCAAGTATGCAGCAAGAGCAATACAAATCTATCAAGAATTTACAGATATTGATCTTGAAAAATTATTTCTTTCAAAACTAAAAGAAGCAGAATCGAACCTGGGAAATGGCAATAATGGTGAAAACATATATGTTAATTGGATAAAACCTCACATTATATCGCCTCAAATGATAGTAAATCAGTTCGGGATTAACTACCTCATCTTACAGAAATTCCCCAAAGATGAAATATGCCTGCATTCAATCAAAGTTCTGGATAAAAGCTTTCACCCAGACGAAGAGATAATTGAAGCAGAAAATTACAATCTTATTTTTCTTTATATTGAAACAACCGACAAGTTAACCCGGGAAACAGCGAAATATTTTTCTTATACCGTACAGCTTGATTTCAATAACTTTCGAAGCTACATAAAGAAAATAAGCAACCACGAAGATTTTAATAAATGCAAGACCAATGCCTTAAAAATTATCAATCAAAAAGGAAACGCCACTCCTTATGAAATAGAACAGATGTGCGAAGACAGGTATTACACACTAAAAGACATTTACATGGAAGAGAGCCAGGAACTCATACAAAGTATTCTGGAACAGAGGACCGATGCAATCAATGAATCCTTCATTAACATTTACCATCACAATATTGATCTTATTGGATCGGCGGTCTCTCTTGGAATTAATCTTCCTGTCCAGCTAAAATTCACTGCTGAGCTTTCAATTGAGATGATGCTCCTGTCCGAACTTGAGAAAAACCGGGAGAACTTCAATTTTTCCGCATATGAAGATGCCTTTGAACTATGGAGATTAGCCAAACGTTATAAACTAACGATAAATAATTCCAAAATATGCCGGATGCTTGTAAAATCGCTAACTAATTTAATGATTTCACTGCAGAAAAAATATTCATTCGAAACAACAAAAGACATCAGGATGTTGTTTAAAATAGCAAAAGAGTTTGATATCAACCTAGAATCTATGACTGCGCAGAATATAATGTTCGAGTTATTGCTTAATGTTGAGAAAAAAACAAGCAAAGTAATAAACCCGGAAAAGAACACACGTGAGATTGAAGAAATAAATGATATGCTCTCTATTGCGGAATTGCTAAACTTCGAGGTAGAAAACTACAAAAAACAAATTAGTCCATTCCTTGAGCATTTATTCAACAGTCCGGAATATTGGCCGTAGTTAAGCCACAAAAAATCTTTATTATCTATCTCAGTCCCGCTTTTGGAGCAGGACTGAGGCTATAACCAATCGAAATAGAATTTGTCCAGGATATATTGTGGTTATGAGCTTTACTATGATATAATGACTCAACAAATTATTGACTCAAAAACGCAAGAAAAACAATGAGGTGCCAAAGTGACTATCGTTAAAGATTCCAGTGGTTTATTTGCAAGCAAGCAAAGAATTAAATTTGACCTTCAAGACGTCAAAGAACCTCAATTGTATAGAGATACTTTTCCCTTTGATGAGGTATGTAAAATCGACTTTGACAGTTCGATAATACTCCCATCGCCGCCAAAAGATGTCTGGATAACAGACACGACCTTCCGTGATGGACAGCAAAGCCGTCCACCCTATACCGTTGAGCAAATAGTACAGCTCTATAAATATCTGCATAGACTTAGCGGGCCTCATGGACTCATTAGAATGACCGAATTCTTCCTTTATAGCAAAAAAGATCGCGAAGCTGTAGAAAAATGTATGGAACTTGATTATAAATATCCAATTATCTCGAGTTGGATCAGAGCAGTTAAAAGTGACTTTAAACTTGTCAAAGAAATGGGAATAAAGGAAACAGGGATACTCACTTCAGTCTCTGACTATCATATTTTTCTGAAACTCGGCAAAACAAGAAAAGAAGCGATGGACTCTTATTTAGACATCGTGAGAACGTCTTTAGAAGAAGGAATTATACCTCGCTGCCACCTGGAAGACATTACCAGGGCAGATATCTATGGATTCGTAATCCCCTTTGTGCAGAAGTTAATGGAGCTGCAGGAAGAATCCGGCATTCCTATAAAAATAAGGGCCTGCGATACAATGGGTTACGGGGTACCATATCCTAATGCTGCGCTCCCACGAAGTGTTGCCAAGATAATTCATAGCCTTGTCCATGACGGGGGGGTTCCATCCGAACATCTTGAATGGCACGGACACAATGATTTTCACAAAGTTCATGCTAATTCTGTAACAGCGTGGCTCTACGGATGCGCCGCTGTTAACGCTTCATTGCTTGGAATTGGAGAAAGAACCGGCAATTCTCCCCTTGAAGCAGCAATTATCGAATATATAAGCCTTTATGGAAATGACAAAGAAATTGATACAACCGTTATCACCGAAATCGGTGAATATTTCGAAAAAGAACTTGAGTACACTATCCCTTATAACTACCCATTCCTAGGCCGTGACTTCAACACCACAAGAGCAGGAATTCATGCAGATGGCGTTATTAAAAACAGAGAAATATACAGTATTTTTGACACTGACAAATTGCTTAACAGGACTCTTGATGTTTCTGTATCAGACAAGTCAGGTGTTGCTGGTGTTGCGCATTGGATTAACGTTTACGTGGTTAAAGATAAAAAAGTCGAATCGATTAATAAGCGACACCCGGGAGTTAAGAAAATATATGACTGGATTCTGGAAGAATATGATAATGGAAGGACCACTGACGTTTCGAATGAAGAGTTGCTTGAACAGGTCAAAATACATATTCCTGGGCTAGTAGAATCCGACTTCGATCGATTAATTGACGAAGTAAAAGAAACTGCATTCGAAATACTTGAAGAAATCAGCAATAGAGACGAACTAAAAACCATGAAGGCATCAATTATAGAAAAAATACTTCTTAATTATGCCAACAAGTACCATTTTATCCAGTTTATTTACGTCGTCAATACTGATGGACAGAAAATAACCAAAAACATATCTCAGTTAGAAGACAAAGGAAAATACGATCAATCCATCGACATGAATACTAATTTTTCAGACAGAACATGGTTCCTGACTCCGCTACAGGACGGTCAGCATCATGCGACAAAATTCTATACTTCAAGAATAACTGGCGCCTGGTGTATAACAGTGTCCGCGCCGATTGTCGATTTACAAGACAATATCTGCGGTATTATTGGAATGGATATTCGCTTTGAAGAAATTGCAAAATTAGATTAATCTGGAGGCAATCAATGGGGAAAACGTTAGTAGAAAAAATAATTAGCGCACATGCAGACAAAGACGTTTCTGCAGGTGAAATCGTTATTGCAAAGGTTGACATCTGTATCACTCAAGACGGAACAGGCCCTTTAGCAATTAAACAACTGCAAAAAATCGGGCTGGAAAAAGCTTCAAATCCCGAGAGAACAATCCTATTTATCGATCATTCAGCGCCCAGTTCACGAAAAGAACTCTCGAACGATCATATGGCCTTACGTGAATTCGCAAAAAAAACAGGAGCAATACTGAGCGATGTTGGCGAAGGTGTATGCCATCAGATCACAGCAGAAAAATACATTAATCCCGGGGATATAATAATAGGAGCCGATTCTCATACGTGCACCGGTGGAGCCTTAGGCGCTTTTGCTACCGGAATGGGATCAACCGATGTAGCAATCGGGATAGCACTTGGCCGAACATGGCTTAGAGTCCCTGAAACATTTAAAATTGCCGTTACAGGAGATTTCCCCAAAGGAGTATACGCCAAAGATTTGATGTTACATCTCATCGGGTTGATAGGCGCTGACGGTGCAACATATAAATCTCTCGAATTTTGCGGCCCAACAATAGATAAAATGCCGATGCATGACAGACTTACACTTGCGAATATGGCTGTTGAAGCCGGCGCTAAATGCGGTTTATTCAGTTCTGACGAGATAACTAAAGATTATTTAGAAAAAATGGGCAGAGGCGATAAATGGGTTTCCCTGGAACCAGACAATAATGCAGACTACGATAGGGTTATCGAAATTGATGTGACAAAACTGGAGCCAATGATTTCGCACCCTCACACTGTCGATAACACAAAAACAATCAAGGAAAGCCTTGGGATCAAGGTCCATCAAGTATTTATTGGGACCTGCACTAATGGACGGCTCGAAGACCTGAGAATTGCGGCCCAGATACTTAAAAACAAACAAAGGCACCCAGCAACCAGACTCATTGTAACACCTGCTTCAAAGCAAGTTTTTCTTGACGCCGTACGCGAAGGCCTCATTGAAACATTTATTGAGGCTGGAGCAGCGATCAACACTCCGGGTTGTGGCGCTTGCGTTGGTGTCCATCAAGGAATATTAGGTGACGGAGAAAACTGTCTCGCGACACAGAACAGGAACTTCGAAGGAAGAATGGGAAATGTAAAAGGGAATATCTTTCTCTCTTCTCCTGCTACAGCAGCAGCAGCAGCAATTAAAGGTGAAATTTCTGATCCTAGAGATCTTATGTAAGGAGGACTTTTAATCAATGTCTTTAACAGGTAAATCGTGGAAATTTGGAGATAATATTAGTACGGACCACATAGCCCCCGGGCGATTGTTTCATCTTCGATCTAATTTGCCGGAATTAGCAAAACACGTATTAGAAGATGCAGATCCTAACTTTGCATCGAGCATGTCCCCGGGCGATATCGTAGTCGGAGGAAGCAACTTTGGTCTTGGTTCCAGCCGGGAACATGCACCAACAATCATTAAACTGTCAGGGGTATCAGCAGTACTGGCAAAATCATTTGCAAGGATTTTTTTCCGAAATGCGATAAATGTCGGACTTCCAGCTTTAATATGTGATACCGATTTGATTAATCAGGGGGACACTTTGGAAATTGACCTTTCACTAGGCATCATTAAGAACATAACAACTGGTATCGATATTACTTTCGTTCCCTTACCTGACGTTATGATAACAATCCTCAATGATGGCGGACTTGCTTCCCACATTGCTAAACATGGAGACTTTAAGCTTTCAATATAACAAATAATTATTCCCAGTTTCATCATAAGTAAAAATTTAGCGGATAAACTATTGAATTTCGCTCGACCTAAAACTACGAGATGACAACAAGACCAGGAATTAGAAAGGATCAAACAATGTCAATGTTCAACTATTCATATGAAAAGATCACGCTTCCGGAGGAAGGCTCAAAAGTAAATACAAAGAATGGAATTCTATCCATACCAGACAATCCGATTATTCCTTATATCGCAGGAGATGGTATTGGCCCTGATATAACTAAGGCAATGATTGCAGTAGTCGATGCGGCCGTAGCAAAAACTTATAACGGAGAAAAAAAGATTATTTGGCTCGAAATCTTTGCAGGCGAAAAAGCAAACAAGCTGTATGACGGCAACTACCTTCCAAAAGATACACTAAATGCGCTTGAAGAATTCGCAATATCGATTAAAGGACCTCTTGCAACTCCAGTCGGAGGTGGAATGCGAAGCCTTAACGTAGCCATTCGGCAGAAACTTAACCTCTATGCCTGTGTTCGCCCGGTCCGTTACTTCACGGGGGTTCCGGCACCTGTCAAGCACCCTGAAAAAATGGACGTTGTCATTTTCAGAGAAAATACCGAGGATGTCTATTCAGGGCTAGAATGGGAAAAAGACTCAAAAGAAGCAAAAAAAATAATCAGATTCCTCGATAAAGAATTTGGTATTAATATTAACGCAGACTCCGGAATAGGAATAAAAAACATTTCGAAAACTGCTACGGAACAATTAGTAAGGAAGGCAATCAAGTTTGCAATCGAACATAACCGAAAAACGGTTACGATCGTACATAAAGGGAATATCATGAAATTCACTGAAGGCGCATTTAAAGAATGGGGGTACGAACTCGCAAAAAAAGAATTTGCGGACGCCACTATTACCGAAGCAGAAGTAACCAGCATCTATAATGGTATCGCACCTGAAGGCAAAGTAATTATTAACGATAGAATTGCTGATAACATGTTCCAGCAAATTCTTATAAGGACCGATGAATATGACGTATTAGCCATGCCTAACCTTAACGGAGATTATTTAAGTGACGCGTGTGCTGCGCAAGTTGGCGGACTGGGAATGGCACCAGGCGCAAATATTGGAGATTACACCGCCGTTTTCGAGGCTACACACGGTACTGCACCGAAATATGCAGGGCTTGATAAAGCTAACCCAGGATCTTTGATACTTTCAGCAGTTATGATGTTAGAATATATGGCTTGGGATCTTGCGGCACAAGCTATAAACAAAGCAATCGAGAAAACTATACAAGCAAAAACAGTAACCTATGATCTTGCACGACAAACAGAAGGTGCAAAAGAATTAAAAACATCGGAGTATGCACAAGCAATTATTAAAAACCTTTAATGAAAATAATAAATTGTAATCAAATAATAAAAGCAATAAGAGATCTCTGTATTAATGCCTGTTTATATTTACCAACGGATGTACAGAAAGCTCTTGAACTGAGCAAAACTACTGAAAGCTCTTGTTTAGGCCAAGAGATACTTGATCTTATTATCCAGAATACAAGGATAGCAGCAACGAATCAGATTCCCTTATGCCAAGACACTGGATTTGCTGTTTTCTTTATTGAACTGGGACAGGAAGTCCACATTAGCGGCGGGGATCTCTACTCTGCGATTAATACCGGAGTAAGCAAAGGATATCAAGAAGGCTACTTAAGAAAATCGATTGTCAAAGATCCTCTTCGACGGAAAAATACTGAGAATAATACGCCAGCAATCATACATACTTCAATCGTTCCCGGAGATTCGCTAAAAATATCGTTCTGTCCCAAAGGCGGCGGAGCAGAAAATATGAGCAAGTTAGCAATGCTAAAACCCTCCGATGGCTGGGAAGGAATCAAAAGATTCGTAATAGCTACGGTCACTGAAGCTGAAGCGAATCCATGCCCTCCAATTATCGTTGGAATTGGTATTGGCGGCACATTTGAATACTGCGCATTATTAGCAAAAAAAGCCCTTCTACGACAAATCGATGACATAAATGATGATGATTTCTATGCTAAAAAAGAGATAGAGCTCCTACAAGAAATCAACAAACTCAACATTGGTCCAGCCGGTTTTGGAGGCACGACAACTGCACTTAGCGTCAAAATTAATTCTTATCCTTGCCACATAGCATCCTTACCGGTCGCTATAAATATTCAGTGCCATAGCTCAAGGCATAAAGAAATAATTCTATAAGACAAAGACTGATACATATGAAACAAGCTATCAGACAAAGCATATTAGAAAAAAGAAAAAACCTTTATCCTGAGGAAGTAACCATATTAAGTACACAGATCCAGAATAATTTACTCAAAATTGAAGCAATTAATACATCAAAAACAATTTTTACTTATATATCCTGCAAAAATGAAGTAGATACCATAGCCTTGATTAAATCATGGATACCAGAGAAAATCATATATGTTCCGTATATTATTGATGCTAATCACTCTCAAATGGTACCATCCAAAATATCGTCACTAAAAGACATTGTAACGCATACTTACGGAATTCCAGCCACTCAGAACCTCAACGCAGATAGCATCAACGATATTCAAATAACTATCGTTCCAGGGATCGCGTTCGATAAACAGGGCCATAGAGTAGGATTTGGGAAAGGCTTCTACGATAGGATACTTCATAACTATCATGGGATAAAAATTGGATTGGCTTATTCATTCCAAATTGTCGACCAACTCAAGTCTGGCTCACACGATATCCCTATGGACTTTATTGTAACAGAAAAGGAGATAATACATGTCTAAGATAAGCGCTCCACTCACGAAAGATATCCTCAACAAACTACGTGCCGGCGAAAAAGTATTCCTATCAGGCACCATTTTCACCGCACGTGATGCTGCCCACAAAAAACTCATTGAACTCATAGAAAGTAACAAGAGCCTTCCGTTTGAGCTCAAAGGGCAAATAATTTATTATGTCGGGCCAACCCCAAAGAAACCTGGACAAACCATAGGGTCAGCGGGCCCAACAACCAGCTGCCGGATGGATGCTTATACCCCTGCCCTCCTCGACCGCGGCCTTGCAGGAATGATAGGCAAAGGAAATAGAAATCATGAAACGATAGAATCAATCAAAAAAAACAAAGCAGTATATTTCACATGTATTGGAGGAACTGCAGCACTGATTTCCTCATATATTAAAGAATCCACTATTATTGCATTTCACGATCTAGGGCCAGAAGCAATACACAAATTAGTCGTTGAAGATCTCCCTTTATTTGTAACTATTGACTCTCTAGGAAATAATCTCTACCAACATTAACCCAGACAATTCCTGAACTGTCGAAATCTTTTACACACATCCATATTTCGACAATCGTTAATCTGGAAATAAACTGGAAATATATTTTATGCTAAATTAGTGGTCCACGTCACTCAAGGGACTATAGGTCCTTATGCATTAATAATTTCTTCGGTATATTCTATGTCCATATATCAGCTTTCACAAAGTTGGCACAAATTATGCTTCTTGTTAAATAAAAATAAATTCAAGGAGTATTTTAAAAATGAAAGAAAATGTTTTAAACTTAAATAAGAGAAAAATGAAAAAAAGCACTGAAATTAGATCCATAAAAAGCATTGAAGAAAAAATTAAACTATTTCAAATTTACAAAAAAATCACAGAAAGTAGAATCTTTTGATATGAGTATTAAAAAAAAAATCATAATTAATGTATTAATCTCACTATTACTTATATCAATACCACTAATATTCTTTGCAAATCATTGGATGCATTCATCACTTCCGGCAACTGTTAAAGGCTATATCTACGAAAAAAATATTTATGTAAATTACGGACACGGTGTTACTGCCGTCCAGAACAATAACAAAGAAAAACGAATAACAAGCTACAATGGGCAAGTAGAGTTTTATTCAATAGATCCCCGATCCCCCTACCAAATAATTGTCACAGACAAATCAGACAAACTAATTACAAGCAAATATTTCAATAAAAAAGAAACCAAATTTGCTATTGTTTTACCCAAGAAATCAAGGAACTACAAGTTAGCGATAACCCTGATCGGATTAATGACGACATTCTTTTTCCTTACTATTTTTGTTATCATTATAATCAGAGACAGGCATCACTACCTTGGATTACCATTTTTTATATCCATACTTGGGCCTTTTAGCTTCTATCTTGCCTCGTTCATCCAGCATATTCTTGCACAGCTTGGCTATGAGACTATAGCCGGGAATATATTTGCTTTTCATCGACTAGGGTACTTGTTTTTTCCAGCTTCCTTTTTGCACTTTTGTTATACTTTGTCTTATAAAAGAAATTTACCTTCTATTTATTCAAAGATATTGTATGCTCCTGCCCTACTATCTGTACCGGTCCTTATGAGCTGGCCAATCTGCCAAAGTGATACGCTGTATACCTATCTATGGGGATTCTCGTTTGACAATTTCAATCAAGCCTTCATTATTTACACATTCGTGTGTTTTCTGTTTGGAGTCAGGGGATTGTTCCATACCCGGATAACCGATACCAAAAAATACTACAAAAAAAAGATACAAAAAATTATTATAGGAATTCTTTTGTCATTATCAATTTTTATATGTCTTTTTCTCTTACCTCAATTATTTTTAATTCCTGAAGCTTTTCAAGGCTACTATGACCTCGTAATCATGATCTCACAACTTATTCTCTACGGAACCCTGACTTATGGGATAATTAACAATCATATATTGGATTTTAACCTGCTCATAAATAAAACATTGCTATATACAACGTTATCGTTAAGCTTCGCTAGCATCTATATTATTGTTTTAGATTCCCTCGTAGTTAGCTTGAGCACAGAAAGCCTTATTTTATTTTCAACCATTTATATTTTTGTACTATTTATCTTTCTTGAACCCTTACGATATATCTTACAAAGGTACTCCGACCATTTCTTTTTTCCCGAACAAACGATACTAAAACCTGCCATGGATTACTATTCTGACCATATAGCTACCAGTCTCGACAAAAAAGTACTAATAGAACATGCAAATAAACTTTTTAGAAAATACTTTCTTATAACTGAATTATCAGTGTTTTTTTATAACACAAAAAACTCATCTATCCATAATTATATCGAAACAGACCAGTCCCAAATAAACAAATACAATATTTCTCATGAACAAATCAAAACAATAAAGTCTCTTAATTTCATTACAAATTACGATGAAGATATTTTACAAAATTTACCCTTTATTAAAGATATTATAGATTCACTGAAATCTGAAGTTGCTACTATTCTTTGTTATAAAAATGAATTTATCGGCATCCTCTTTTTTGGCAGCAAATCAAACAAAAAAGCATACTCTGCTGGTGAGCTAAAATTATTGGCATCATTATCACGCCATATTTCACTAGCACTGGCTAACTGCTTCAATAATGAAAGAATGATCGAGACAGAAAAATCTCTCTTGCACAGCGAGAAATTATCAATCGTAGGAAAAATCTCCGCAAGCCTTGCACACGAAATAAAAAATCCTCTCGCTGTTATTATCCCTCTCGTTAAAGTGTTACCTGAAATGATCAACGATCAGGATTATCTTAAAGAATTCATGGATATTGTTCCAAGGCAGCTTGAACGGATTGATAATAAAATAAAAACTCTACTGACTTATTCTAAACCCGGAAGTGGAAAAAAAGAACAAGGTTTCATTGAAGATATAATCGAAGAAGCTGCGACTATTTTCTACCATCAATTAACTATAAAAAATATCAAACTGGAGCTGGGCCTATCCAGAACCTATCCGATATTTTTATGTAAAGAGGACTTTATATCCGTCTTCAACAACTTGATACTTAACTCGATTGAATCAATTGGCTCGAATGGGGTCATAAAAATAGAATCATACGCTGATGAAGAAAAAATTACGATAACCATTTCGGATTCAGGGAGAGGGATTGTTCCTGAAATACAAGAACGTATTTTCGAACCGTTTTTCACATCGAAACAAAACGGAACAGGGATTGGCCTATGCACAGTAGCACAAATTATAAACAGCCATAATGGATCAATAACTGTCAATTCTAAAGTAGGCAAAGGAACTGCCTTTATAATAAACCTGGCATTACTTAATACCTAATAAATCAATTTTTGAGATCAAAGTTGTACGTGAAAGGCCAAGCATCAGAGCAGTTTTAGTTTGGTTATTATCACATTTCTTTAAAGCACCTGCAATGAGATGCCTTTCAAAATCCGAAACCAGTTTTTTAAAGGTAGAATCCTCTTCTTGTATGACCCGTTTAACAAACATTTCTAAAGGGAGGACTGACGACTTAACAATCCGGTCTTCTTCCAGAGATACAATCCGCTCCATCAAGTGCTCCAACTCTCTCACGTTACCTGGCCAAAGATATGAGTTCATTACGGACAAAGCATCATCCTCTATTACCGAGAAGTTTTTGTTATATTTAGTGTTAAACTTATCAAGAAAATAATATGCTAATAACCGGATATCGTCTTGCCTTTTACGCAAAGGCGGAATTGTTAACGGAACCACTGCTATTCTATGATAAAGATCTTCCCGAAACTCGTTTTTCTCTATTTTCCGGCTTAACTCTTCATTACTAGCTGATATAATCCTCACATTTGTAGCGAGGGATTTAGTTGAGCCAACGCGGTATATCTCTTTCTCCTGAAGGACTCGCAGAAGTTTTACTTGCATATCGAGCGGCAATGTTGCTATCTCATCCAGAAATAAGGTACCTCCGTGTGCTGCTTCAAACTTTCCAATCCTTGTTGTTAGCGCTCCTGTGAAAGCTCCCTTTTCGTAACCAAAAAACTCGCTCTCGAATAATTCTTTAGGGATAGCGCCACAATTAACGGTAATAAAGGGATTGTTTTTTCTTGGAGAAAGACTGTGAATTGCTTTTGCAATAAGTTCTTTTCCTGTTCCAGTCTCACCTAATACCAATACTGAAGAATCATTTTTGCTGACTTTTTTTATTAAATCAAAAATATTCTTTATTGGAGTTGATTCACCAATAATATTGCTGAAGGTTGATTCTCTGATATGAGATAGCTTTGATTTTAAGAGTTCATTTTCTGCAATAAGGATTTTTTTTTCGTATGCACGTTCAATAGTTATCCGCATGGCATCAGGATCAAAAGGTTTAACGAGGAAATCATAGGCACCTTCTTTGGCTGCCTGGATAGCAATTTGTGTATCATTAAGCGCAGTAAGCATGATTACTTCTATAGAAGGATCAGATTTCTTTACTCGCTTCAAAACTTCCATACCGCTAATTTCGGGCATGGAAATATCACAAATAATTATATCAAAATTACCATTTTCCAGCAGCGATAATGCTGAGATTCCGGAATTGCTTGTGGAGATATCAAAATATTTTTTTAAGACGATTGAAACTGTCCTTAGCAGATCTTCTTCATCGTCAATAAATAATACCTTGATTTTCGAATTGCTTAGCATAGTGTTATTGTATAAGTATATTTTTAGCGATAATCACAAGGCTATCATTAGGTTTTACGATGTCGCGGAAATATAGCTTTTTGGTGGACGTTACGCTCATTTCACCTAAAACATTCCCAATTATTGGAGCGCTGCAAACACAATTTTTTAATTCGGCAGTGACAGTTCCATCTGATTTAACGATATCAATATCAGCAGATAACGTCACTGAAGTGCCGGCAATATTACCCGCTGCAAGCTGTTTGCTGGCGTAAAGCCATAGAGCATCGGCTCCTGCAATCCATTGTGAAATGCCCATCATTACGGGATTACCGGGAAAATGTCCTTGAGTAAAAACATGGTCCTGAGGATAGGTATATTCGGTAACAATTGTACCTTCTTCATTATAATTCACTATTTTATCGACAAAAACCATTGAAGAGGATTTCCATGAAAAATGGTTTTTTTGAACTATTTCCTCCATAGTTTTATTAGGGATTTCGATTTGCTTCTTATCGCTGTCGGCCACTCCTAAACTCGCATTCATTGCAAAGGCCATAAGATCACCTTCAGCGATGAGATCATTATTCTCATTTTTAATCACGCCGCTAAAACGGTGAAAATCACCCTTAGCTTTTCCTTTCTCAACTTCGCCAATAAGTAACTGGCCTTCTTTAATATCACCATTTTTTTTATAATTAGTTATAGCAGAGAAAAAAGCGGTAATTCCTTCAGGCAAGGTCCCCATTGAAACAATAGAACCAAGAGCAAGTATCTCCATGTAAACAGGCTCAATAAAAACTTTATTATCTTTTGTTTCCTTAAAAAAAACATCTCGTTTGAGACTATCATTTTTATTTACAGTGAGCTTTAAAACTCCTTTTTTAATTGCTTCTTCTTCATAAATATCTTCTTCGTCAATAAGCAAATTCTCGTACCGATGCGGCAATAAATTTTTTATTTCTTCTTGATTCAGGTTCTTCATACAATATTCTCCTTCGGGGAAATTAGGCATATTAATTCTACCATAATATTATTATTAGGCATAGCCATGCAACTATAATCACAGTAGTTCTAATTATAAAGAGCAAAGGTTAACAGAAATAGTTAGTGAGTTAAAAAAATAAACAGGCTAGCATCAAGTAATCATAAAAAAACATCTCCA
>QKMY01000022.1 GCA_003242895.1 Candidatus Margulisiibacteriota bacterium | reverse complement strand
CTGCATCTGAAACTTTTTAATTATTCTCAATCTGGCCGGTTTATTTTGAATCGGCCAGATTATTCAGCAACATTAAGCCGGATTATTCTGAGAAATAACAGCTGGTAAACTATTTTTATAATCTTAACCCCGCGAGTAACACGGGGTTAATGTAAAGAAGAAATTTAAACCTAGCGAAGTTAACTATGAAATCTGTCTTTTTTCTTATTTAACTTCTATATTTACTTCTTTTCCAACAGTTTCGTTAACTTTAGGCATTTCTATTTTGAGTAAGCCATTGATCATCTCAGCTTTTATCTGGTCTGGTTTTATGTATTCCTCATCAAGCGGTATGATTCTTTGAAATTTTCCGTAGGTTCTCTCTACTCGATGGTGCAATTCATTTTCTTCTATGGTATCCATTTTCTTTTCCCCAGATATCTTTAGTGCTCCTTGCTCGTAGGTTATCCTTATATCTTTTTTCTCCATCCCTGGCAGCTCGGCTTCTATTAGCAGGGAATTCGGGGTTTCTTTAATGTCTATATCCGGAGAAAAGTTTGTCTCCAAATATCTATTTATATCTCTTTCTTGAAAATAATCATCAAAGAGTGATTCCATCCTAGCTAGTGACCGTGGTTTCCATAAGGTTAACATATTAACTCACATCCTTTCTTGATTCTCCAGGTAAAGCAGTTTTTATGCCACTTTTTTGGTCAAGCAGCAAATTTAGATAGGCGTGCCAGCTGTTGTTTTTATCATTGAACATATCAAAAAAATTAATTAAATGTGGGTGTTCTGCCAGTGGTCAGATATGCAACATGCTTTACTTTTTGACAGCCGCTGTTTGTATCTCGAAGCTCATTTCTTTTCTGTAGATTTCGTAATTTTGAATGAATCCTCTGTGAGCTGTTTTTGCCGTTTTTATGCAGAAATTACGTTAATATTGAGGGCGGTTTTTTTCTCTGTCTTGCATTTACGGAATTTCTACTGCATAATATCTTAATAATAAAAAAGGAATAATTAAGTCAACATTTATGGATAATGTCGCAGTTTTTGTAGATATAGATAATACAATTGTCAAAGGTACGACACTCAAGATTTTTGGCCAATATTTTCTTTTTAGAAGGAAAATAAATGTTATTTTTTTTATCCGGTTATTATTCTGGTATTTTCAGTATAAAAGGAATAAGCTCCATGAGTTTACTAATGTCCTTTCGCATGCGCTGAATATGACTCAGGATTGGGATATAGCTGCAACAAATACGTTGTTGCGAAAGTGTTTTGCTGAAAAGATTAAACCAAAACTATATGCCGAAATAATCGAAAAACTTAAAGATCATCATCGGCAGGGACATCAGGTATATTTTGTATCTTCTACGATATCACCCATTGTTGACCTTATTGTTGAGTATCTTGGTTTTGGTTATTCTGTTGCAACAATACCTAATGTTAAAGATAATTACTATACCGGTGAGATTATAGGAGAGGTTTGCTATGGTGAAGAAAAAGTACAACGACTTAAGCAAATTATTATAGATAAAAATATCCGGTTAGACAAAAGTTACTCGTATTCCGATCATATTTCCGATGTCCCGCTTCTGGAACTTGTCGGACATTCAACTGTTGTCAATCCTTGCAGCAAATTAGCAAAAATCTCCCAGAAAAAGGGTTGGGAGATTATCAGAACAAAGGTGGTTATTGGTTAATGCAAAAACGGGTATTGATAATGTTTGTATTATTTCTGCTTGTTTTTCCTTACGCACATACTGCAAATAAACTAGTAATATATTCCAATAATATTACCCAGGTCCATGCCGCCAAAGATGTTTCGTTTCGTTCAGGATTTCAGAGTTTTTTTATAAAAAATTTACCGGAAGAGATTTTTTTTAATAGTTTTTTTGTTGATCTCCCGGAATCAGTTTCTCTTCGCTCTATTTCTAAGATGAATATTCAGAATCGCGAGGGCCTCGAAAGTAAATCCGATTTGTTAAATAGATTGAAGGGAAAACCGCTCTATCTTTATAATAACGGAGTGTACCGGGATGTGGACTTGCTCTATGCCGGGGATTATCTTGCAGTGGATGATCACGGAAAGGTTTTGCTTGATCCGAAAGAAGATATTGCAGTGAGTAAAAATGTCTTTATCGAGAGTATTCCGAGTTTTAATGTCGCAGCTATGGTAATTGAGGTATCGGTTGATAGTCGGAAATCGCAAGTTACACAGGTGCCTGTTAATTATATAACTGGCCAGGTTGGCTGGAAGGCCATTTATAATCTGTATCTTGATGAGAAGAGAGAGCTTTTAGACTTTTCTGCTTTTTTCAAGCTTAATAATTATACAAAAGCTGATTTTGCTAATACGTCAGTTGAACTTGTAGCCGGGGATATCAACTTTGAGCAGGAGCACCGAGTATACGCAATGTCGATGGCTAAGGCTGCGCCAGAAAGTGCTCAGGATATAGGTGAACAACCCCTGGGGGACTATTATAAGTTCGTTTACCCATATTTAGTTACCCTTAAGGCACGAGAGGAAAAAATGTTGAGCTGGAGAGAGATAACCGATATCCCGGTTAAGAAACAATACCTTTTTTCCTTTTATTCCGGTGGATACCCTTCCGTACAAAAGCAAAGGGCTATCATTAAATTATTTATGAAAAATACAAAAGAAAATAAATTAGGTATGCGTTTCCCTGCAGGAGAAGCCTTTGTGTACGATAACAGTTCAAGTCGTAGCTTGCTAGGAAAAGTAAATATTCCAAACTTAACTCTCGGAGAAGAAATCTCTTTAACAATCGGAAAATCTTTTGATCTTTCTGGTGAGAAAACTCATAAAAAACATGAGAAAATAACTACTAACGAGTTTCTGGATACATTTCAAGTTGTTATTAAAAATAACAGTGTGCAGAAAAGGACCGTTGATGTTATTGACAGTCTTTATGGTTCCTGGGAAGTTGTAAGTTCGAACCATAAATATGTACAAAAAGATGCGAACCAACTTTCGTTCAGTGTAGCAATAGATTCTCAGGGCACAACCACAATTAATTATCAGGTTAAAACAAGATAATTATTTCCATTAATGTAGAAATTCTGCAACAATGGAATTTGCATTTCGATACTAATATAAATCAAAAATACAATTATCAATTTTCGAAAAGGAGAGATTCGAGTGAACTTCAAGGTGATATCTTGTGTAGATGGAGAAAATAAATCGGGGACCGAAATTATTCCTGAAAAAGTAACCGGAAGTATGAATGTGTTTGGTGGAAAAGTTGCCGGATTGGTTATTAACGCTGGTGGAAATATAAAAAAGATCGGTTATTTTATTGCTAGAATGAGCAATTTGATGTCAGAAAATAAATTCGTATTAGAACTTCCGCCCAAAATCCGCGGAGAAATAAGCCGGTTCCTTATTAATGATGCACAGCAAGTCGTTGCGGCACCTGGATCAATAGGGATCCGGTCAGATCAGCCAATTCAATTTTTTTCTTCCAATTCGACAGAAATCAAAGAAGACGCGATTCATCGGAGAGTTATCTCCTCAAACCTTATTAAAGATGATGCCGATATTTCTATTATTGCTTCATTTGGCGCTACTAACTTTCGATTGATGCTGGTTAATAAGAACGGGACTATTATTGCACGAAAAGATATCCTTACAAAACTTACGGATATAAGAAAAAAGATTATCAGTGAATTTGATGATTTGTTGTCAAATATAAAATTGACAGAAGCTGAACATGGTAGAATTTGTGGGATAGTTGATGCTGTAATCCAAAACCTTGCAGCTAAAAAAGATCAATATGATGGTCTAGCTGATGACGACATATCGTTCTTGCAATCTGTACAGCTTAAGCGGGTTGACCAGGTAATTGAAGAATTAATTAGTAAATTCATAGACGAAGAAAATAAAACAAAAACAGAAGATACAAAAGAAACGGTCGATGGTTTTATGAAGAAAAGGATTCGAGGGTTTGCTTTTACCATAGCCGGGAATATACATATGGATACCGGTGTGATTCGGTCAAATGGTGTAGAGGGCATTAAACATTTAAATATAGTTGATTATTATGAGAAGCGCTACGGGATACCAGTATCTCCACAAAACGATGTTGACTGTGAGATCGCTGCTTTGGTCGGGAAACTTATTGACATCCAGCACCACCCTGAAACCCCAGGATATAGTGAGTTTATGAGAATAGCAGAAGAAATTAAAAATGATAGTTCTCGAATTATTACTGGTTATGGCGGAGGTACAGGCATCGGCGGGTGTCAGATAAAAGTAAGTAGAGACATCTCTGGCAATTTATCGATGGAACTTTTACTTGGACGGGAGCAATCTGCAGGAGAGTATGGCCACAACGAGATGGACCGGGCAATCCCTGAATTTGATAATATCGTTAGAAAATCGATTGAGCAGGGTATGCCAGAAAGTTTTATTAATGATATGCTAGCCTTTCATCAGAGCATCCCTTGTCGCTGGTGTGGTAATGGGCTTGATTTTGAAAAGCTTGGCGGAGGAACGTCACTGGACAATATCGCTCCCTGGCTTTATCAGCAGATTAAAGAAGATAAAGATATGGAAAAATTTAAGGAAATTATAAGGTCTAATAGCGGATTTGATCGCAGCAAACTTGGTACGGAACAAGAAGAAACGGATTATATTAAAAATGCACGTGCTAAAGAAATAGTTGCTTTTTATAAAGCAACAAAAAATCAGGAAACAGAAGATGTCCTCAAATTCATGGCAAAAGTTTGGGCGGCAAATTTTGTGATAATGTATAACGATGGGTTGCAGGTGGAAATTGATGGTAAGGCACAGGACTGGAGTACTTTTTTTATTACTCAAGGCATGTTCCGGAAGGGTAATGAGTTTTTCCGAGAAATGCTGATGGATTCGTTGGCAAAGGATTTTGAAGAAGCTAACTATACAGAGAAATTTAGCTTTATTATTGATTACAATGATGATAATCAAACCACAGGAGCTGCTCAATTGCTTTCCTGGGATATTGAGAAAAATAAAGAAGTATAATGAATTTTTCCAATCATTAACGAGAGGCTGCTCCAGAATAAGATGGGGGCAGCCTTTTTTTTTGTATAAGAAAGAATTAGATCCTAAATTGTCAAAATATGCGAATTGCTGTAGACTGCAAGTGTCTTGCAATTATGCTGATTATAAGTTTTAACGTATTGTCTCTAATGACATAGAGAGAATACGAAAGCTTTCCTTTGCATCAGCTCTAAACTTTAAACAAAGAGGTGGCAGTGTGAAAACTCAATTAGAACAAGCCCGGGCGAATATAATTACTGAAGAGATGAGAACGATTGCTATTTCAGAAGATATAGAACCTTCGCAGCTTTGCTCGCTGATAGCGCAAGGAAAGGTCGTTATCCTAAAGAATAAAATTCATGGGATTATTCCTTCTGGCGTCGGTGTTGGGTTAAGAACGAAAGTAAATGCCAATATTGGCACCAGTGAGCTCTGCAATAACCTTCCGGTGGAAATAGAAAAACTTAAAATAGCACAGGATAATGGTGCCGATGTACTTATGGATCTAAGTACGGGAACAGGTATTGACGCTACCCGTAAAGAAATAATGAAACATTCGATTATTCCGGTCGGCACTGTCCCGATCTATCAAGCAATGGTCGAAGCGTACACCAAGCTTGGCGATATGCGCCTGATGAACGAAGATTTACTCTTCGAGGTTATTGAGAAACAATGCGCAGACGGGGTAGATTTTATTACGGTCCATTGCGGTGTTACCAGGGAAGTTGTTCGGCAGCTTGATGATTCCGACAGGCTCACTGGGGTGGTTAGTCGCGGTGGTTCCTTTCTGGCGAAGTGGATTAGGGAAACCAAAAAAGAAAACCCGCTTTTTGAGCATTATGACAGGTTGATTTCAATAGCCAAGAAATACGATGTAGTCCTCAGTCTTGGCGATGGCTTGCGTCCGGGATCTCTTGCAGATGCTACTGATCGTGCCCAGATACAAGAACTGATTATCTTGGGTGAGCTTACCAAAAAAGCTCTTGATCAAGGCGTGTCCGTCATGGTAGAAGGGCCGGGTCATGTTCCGATCGATCAGATAGAAACGAATATTCGATTACAAAAAGAATTATGTTATGGAGTTCCTTTCTACGTTTTAGGTCCATTAGTTACAGATATTGCTCCTGGATATGACCATATTACCGCTGCTATTGGCGGAGCCTGGGCAGCTTTTTTTGGTGCGGACTTCCTTTGTTATGTGACACCGGCAGAGCATTTGGGATTACCTTCAGTGCAAGATGTTAAGGATGGTGTTATCGTGAGCCGTATTGCAGCTCACGCGGCAGACGTAGCAAAAAACAGAAAATACCGAAGTTGGGATGACAAAATGAGCCGGGCAAGGAAAAACCTTGATTGGGAAACACAACTGAAATTGGCCGTTGACCCAGATACGGCTCGTCAGGTCAGAACAAAGAAGAACCCTGAAAAACATTCTGCTTGTTCTATGTGCGGCGAGTTTTGTTCTATGAAATAAAATGACTAAATTACTGAAAGAATTAAAGTTTCTCAGTGCATTAGACAAATATCCTTCAATTGAAGGTATCGGTGATGACTGTTTCGTATCTCCGTTTGATGAACAGCATTATCAGCTTATTTCGACGGATATGCTGGTAGAAGGCAATCATTTTCCATTTCAAGAAAAACAATTAGATCGAGTAGGCCTAAAAGCCGTCACCGTCAATGTCAGCGATATTTTAGCGAAAGGCGGAAAACCGGAGAGTATATTCGTGTCGCTTGCTTTACCGGAAGGCTTCACAGAAGAAAGTTTCGATAATTTATATCTGGGATTGAATGAAGCGTGCATATACTTTAACGTGAAGATAAGAGGCGGAGACATTACCTCAACAAAAGGACCGCTCGTCATTAATATTACTATTGTTGGCAAGGTGAATAAAAATAACCTGGCAAAGAGATCCGGTGCCAAAGTAGGCGATAACGTTTATGTAACCGGGAAACTTGGAGGTGCGAGTGCCCATCAGTATGAAATCGGACCTGATTACCACACAATGCTTCCTGTCGAGAAAATTGACTATATCGTTAACCATATACGGGTTACCTCAATGACAGATATCAGTGACGGGTTAGCTCGGAGTCTTTTCGATATTACAAAGAGCAGCAACGTTGGCGTGGTTATTGATGAGGCCGAAATTCCTTTGGCTGAAGACGCCATTCTAGAGAATGCGCTTAACGGAGGAGAAGATTATCAGATACTGTTTACAGCTCCGACTGAATATGCCGGTAATTTGCAAAAAGATTTTTATTATATTGGAAAAATCACTAAGGAAAAAGCTACAATAGTGATCAAGGGGCCGGATAAAACCGAGCGGCTGTTAGAAACATTTGGGTACGATCATTTTAATAGGATAATAAAGGAAAAGAAATGAGAACGTATTTTGAAAACCTGGAGAGAGAAATACTAGCACCTTATGCGCTGAAGAGCAGCCTGTCGGTCGGAAGAAAATTTGATGAGCAGCCTGACGAGTATCGCACGTGTTTTCAACGGGACAGGGATCGGATTATCCATTCAAAAGCCTTTCGGCGACTAAAGCAGAAAACTCAAGTATTTATTGTATCGACCGGCGATCACTATCGAACCAGGTTAACGCATTCTCTGGAGGTTGCCCAAATTAGCAGGCAAATTGGTAGAATGCTTCGACTGAATGAAGATGTGGTGGAATCGATAGCACTAGCCCATGATCTGGGGCATACACCTTTCGGGCATGTTGGTGAGGAAGTTCTTGATGAACTGCTAAAATCCGATGGCGGGTTCGAGCATAATCGGCAGAGCCGACGGATACTTGAAGTCCTCGAACATCGGTATCCTAATTTCCCGGGGCTTAATATCAGCTTTGAAATACTCGATGGATTGATAAAGCACAAGACCCCTTATGATAAGACCGAATATACCGAAAGTCACCGGACATTGATTATGAGTCTGGAATCCCAGGTTGTTAATATCGCTGATGAAATCGCTTATAATAACCATGATCTGGATGATGGCATTACTTCCGGGATCATCTCTATGGCTGAGCTGGAGCGAGATATAGAGCTTTGGAAAGAAGCGTCGCGGATTAATCGCGACAAGTATACGAATATTACGGCGAAGGAGCTGCATCGGCTGAATATTTCTACTCTTATCGGGATGCAGGTTGTTGATGTGTACACGACAGCTCGCGCGCTCATTGAGTCAAAGAATATCTCCTCGGCGGCTGATATCAAAACGTCCTTAGTTGCTTTTTCTTCTCAGATGAAAGAAAAGAATGAAATATTAAGGAAATATTTATATAAGAATTTCTATAAGCATCCGGATGTAGAAATCATGAATCAAAAGGGAGCTCGAATAATACGGGAACTGTTTCAAGCTTTTTCTGAATATCCGAAACTTTTCCCGCAAGATGCTAGCAAATTTGATGAGCATACAAGCTTTATTCGACAGATTGGAGATTATATCGCTTTGATGACTGACAATTTTGCAGAAGAGACGCTTAGATCAACGGAGGTGCTTTTTGAAACTGGAAAGCATAATCAAAAATCTAAATAAATTTGCGCCTCCTATATTGGCTCGGGATTGGGATAATGTTGGGTTAAACATAGGCGATAAGTCACAGGATATTTCTAATATCCTTATCACACTTACCGTTGATGAGAAAGCCGTCCGGCACGCGATCGACCGGAATGTAGATTTGATCATCTCTCATCACCCGCTTATTTTTAAACCAGTCACTGCGATTACCGAGGATAATCCGGGTCAGAGGCTGATAAGGGACCTTATACGAAAAGAAATTTCAGTTTTTGTAATGCACACAAATTTGGATATCATTCCCGGGGGAGTTAATGACGCTTTGGCCGAGTATATCGGCATGGAACCGGGATCACTGAAAGTACTCTCACAAACAGCCTACGACGCGTTGTTTAAGCTCGTCGTTTATGTCCCTGAAAAATATTTGGAGATAGTAACAAAGGCAGTGTTTCAGGCCGGGGCTGGCTACATCGGAAACTACTCCGAATGTAGTTTCATGTTAAAGGGAGAAGGGACGTTTAAACCGGAAGAAAATTCTAATCCATTTATTGGTGAGAGAGGAAAGCGTGAGCTCGTCCCTGAAGTCAGATTCGAGAGTATTGTAAAGGAGCCGGATATTGATAAAGTAGTCTCGGCAATGATCAAAGTTCATCCTTATGAAGAGGTTGCCTATGACGTTATCCCTCTCCATCAGAAAGGAACCAGGTACGGATTAGGAAGATGGGGTAAAATTTCTGTCCCAGTTGCTATGACTGATCTTGCATCCAGGATTAATGCTACTGTAAAAGGATATAAAAAAAATGATATGGTTGATGCTGTCGCCTTGTGCGGTGGGAGTGGAGCAGACTTAATCACAAAAGTATCCAAATTAGGACTTAATATTTATGTAACTGCGGATATTAACTATCATGATGAAATATTGGCGGAGTCTTTGGGGATTTCGCTATTGGACATGGGGCATTACCAGTCAGAAATTCATGTGCTTCCGAAGATTGAAAGATATCTTAAAACGATATATGATAATAAAGTAAATATAGAGATTTATTAATGGGTAACAGCCTTTTAAAAACTCTTAGTTCTTTCCATATATGAGGGTAGCACCATATATGTTTTGCTTGATAAGCCGATAGTTTATCAGATAGCCTTCTTGAAAAGGGCAGTGGAACAAATAATTGTGTTTTGCTGGGGTATGCTGGTACAATAAATAAGTAAATGTGCTAATGTCAGTAATTGATACTATAATAAAAGGAACTGCATAGGGAATGACAATAGCAATTCTGGGTTCCTGAGTCTATGTATTAATCAAAAATTGCAATTTGTCCTTAGGAGAGTTATATGTCAAAAATTTTAATTGTTGATGATTCACCGTTTATTAGAATGAAGTGTCGAAAGATACTAGAAGAAGAAAATTTTGAGCTTTTTGAAGCAGATAACGGAGAAACTGCAATCCAGCTTGTAGAAGAGGTTTGTCCCGATGTTGTTCTACTCGATGTAGTCATGCCAAAGCTCGATGGTTTTTCTGCATGTAGGCAAATAAAAGAACGCCATCCAGAAATCCCCGTAATTATTGTTACCACAATGGCTAGCAAAGATGATATTGTCAAAGGTCTTACCTATGGTTCCGACGATTACATAGTGAAGCCATTTAAAGAGCCTGAGCTAAAAGCTAGAATTGCTGCCATGCTTCGCATTAAAACACTTTATGATAAAGTGAAAGAAAAAAATAAAGAATTGGAATTAACCAATTTAGAATTAAAAAATACGAAAGATAAGTTACGGCAACAAGAAAAAGTTGCTTTAATCGGTCAATTGATGGTTGGTATCCATCATGAAATCAGGAATCCATTAACTGCTGTTCTTGCTAACTCCCAAATACTTCTTCGCCATTTTGAATTGCCCGAGGAAGGTCGGGGATTTTTAGGGGATATTGAAGATCAAGCCAAGAAGATCCGGGATATTCTCGACCAGATCAAAGAGATGGACTTGGTAGAAGTCATTGATTATGTTGACGGAACAAAGATGATACAGATTAAGAAAAATAGCAAACCGGAAAATTTCGATATCTTCTAGTGCGACTCTTTTGATGAAAGATGGATGGAAAAAAGCTTTAAAGACAAAAAATAATTATGGTGTTGAGGTATCGGGAATGTCAACAATATTGGTGGTAGATGACTCTTCAACAATGAGAATGAAATGTTCTCAGATCCTTAAGCATCATGGTTTCACCGTTTATGAAGCTGATAATGGTGAGGTTGCCCTTCAAAAGGTTGAAGAAGTAAATCCTGATGTTATCCTGCTTGACATTATCATGCCGAAGATGGATGGATATGAAGTGTTGAGAGTGTTAAAAAATGATGAAAAATACAATAAGATCCCTGTTATTCTGATAACTGTTAAAGCCGAAGGCGATGATATTGTCACTGGCTTGAACGAAGGGGCTGATGACTATGTATCAAAACCTTTTCGGGAGCAAGAACTTGTTGCCCGAGTTAATGCGATGGTCCGTGTGAAATATTTGTTTGATAAGCTGACTATTCAAAATCAATCATTGCAAAAAGTTAATACTGAACTTTATAATGCTCATCAGACAATTTTAGAACAAGAAAAGATTTCACTTGTTGGTCAGTTGATGGTTGGAATTCATCATGAACTGCGAAATCCTTTGGCGGCAGCTCTTTCAGATGCTCAAATTGTCTTGAAATTTTTCCGAAATGAAGGAGAACAGTTTTATTTTGTCAGTGATATTGAAGAGCAACTGCAACGAATGAAAGAAATTCTTAATAATATTTTTGTGAAAGATACTATTGAATTAGAAGAATATATAGATGGAATTCAAATGGTAAAATTAAAATAAGACAATTAAGGGGATTTGATCTCGGTGGCAAAAGGGTTTTTATTCTCAGGCATTAGTGCCGGCATTAAAAAAAACAAGAAAGATTTAGGCCTGATTTTTTCTCAGTATCCTGCAGTAATTGCCGGAGTTACAACAAGAAATAAGATCTATGCTGCTCCGGTGAAATATTGCCGGAAAATAATTGCGAACGGAAAAGCTCAGGCAATTCTGGTTAATTCCGGTAACGCAAATGCATTTACCGGAGAGAAGGGCTACAATGATTGCCTTGAAGTTGCGGATGCATTGTCTGGTGTTCTTGCTGTCCCTGGAGACTATGTAGCGTATACCTCAACTGGTGTCATTGGCGTTCCTCTTCCGAAGGATACTATCAAAAAGGCACTGTCCAATTTGAAATCTCACTTATGTGAAGATCCTCATGATTTTGCTGAAGCGATTTTGACAACGGATCTAAGAACGAAAATCATGTCAAAGACGATAGCGGTTGACGAAAAACAAGTCTCTTTTACCGGAATTTCAAAAGGGTCAGGCATGATAGAGCCGAATATGGCGACAATGCTCGGGTTCATTTGTATGGATATCAGAATAACCGCAGCTGCATTACAAAATATACTTACCGGTATAGTTGATGATACTTTTAACATGATTTCTGTTGATGGAGATACAAGCACGAATGATATGGTATTGGCGATAGCGAATGGTGCTAGTGAAGTCGATTATGAGGCCTTAAGCGAACAATCAAAATTGAACTTTTCGCATACACTGCGGGAGCTCTGTACCTATCTTGCCAAAGAAATTGTCAGAGATGGTGAAGGTGTTACGAAAGTAATGGAGATTACTGTTTCTGGTGCTGCAACCAAACGAGATGCCCGAGTAATAATAAAATCGATTATTAATTCGCCGCTTATAAAAACTGCAATCTATGGGGCTGACCCTAACTGGGGAAGGTTTATGATGGCAGTAGGAAAAACCTGCATTGAAGGAATCTCCTCTGAGACTATCTCACTCTCGATGGGTACATTTGCTATTGTCGAAAAAGGGGTAATCAACAATTTTTCCCGAGAGGAATTAAAAAAATATTTGCAACAAAAAGAAATAACGATTAATATATCTCTTGGGTTAGGCGAAGAGAGTGCTACGGGTTGGGGCTGTGATTTGACAGAGGATTATATTAAGATTAATACCGCCTACAATTGATGGCCGTTTGCCATTGCAGTTTACTCTTCCCAGATATTAAAGTAGCTATTTCACATACAAGCGAGCCCGGAATGACGAATTTTCTTATGGGTGCTGGTGCGAGATTATTTATTTGTTTCAAAGCAGTTGGAATCGTTTTATGTTTTGAATAAAACGTGCTGAACTCTTTATCAAAGAGGTGTTGAACTGAATATGGAAAGATTAATTGAAAGAGCAAATGTAGTTATCGAGGCCTTGCCGTATATTGAAAAATATTCGGGCAAAACCTTTGTTATCAAATATGGTGGCAATGCGATGATAGATGAATCGCTGAAAAGAAAAGTGATTCAAGATATTGTTTTATTGAAATACGTTGGTATTAATGCTGTTGTCGTTCACGGCGGCGGTCCGGAGTTAACTCATTGGTTGAAGAAAATCAATAAAGAAACTGTTTTCATCGAAGGGCTTCGAGTTACTGACCAGGAGACAGTAGAGCTGGCTGAAATGGTATTTGTCGGGAAAATCAATAAGGAATTGGTATCCTTGTTCCATCGTTATGGCGGAAAAGCTGTTGGTCTTAGCGGAAGAGATGGAAAGCTGATAATGGCAGAAAAGAAGATTAATGATAAAAACATTGATCTCGGATTCGTTGGAGATGTGACAAAGATCAATCCGGAAATTCTTACTACGCTGATCCAGTCTGGATTTACCCCGATAATTTCGTCGATTGGTGAAGACGAAAATGGTCAGAGCTATAACATAAATGCTGATACGGTTGCTTGTGCGATTGCTTCTAAGCTTAATGCATCCAAGCTCTTTTTGCTGACTGATGTTGACGGTGTTATGAAGGATGGCAAAGTGTTGTCAAAACTAACAACTGAGAAAGCACAGGACCTGATTGACCAGAACATTATAACTGGCGGAATGATCCCTAAAATAAAATGTGCTATAGCATCAATAAATGCCGGAATCGAAAAAATTCATATTATTAATGGACAGATTCCCCATAGTTTACTCTTGGAAGTATTTACAGATTTTGGTATTGGTACGATGATTAAATCCTAAGAAAGGACATTTTTGATGAGAAAGAACTTTCTCAGTATTCTTGATTTTACAACAGAAGAGCTCTCCGACATCCTCGATTTAGCCAATGAGCTTAAAGAACTATCAAAAAAAGGCCAATATCCTTCCTTGCTTGCAGGCAAAGCGCTTGCTATGTTTTTTGAAAAACCTTCAAATAGAACTCGTGTTTCTTTTGATGTTGCTATACATCAATTAGGTGGATATTCTATTAACTTGGAACCCTCCTCAATTCAGCTTGGCGGCAGAGAGTCCATAGCAGACGTCGCAAGAACGCTTTCAAGATATGTAGACGGGGCGGTTATGCGTACTTTTTCTCACGAAATGGTGGAAGAGTTTGCTTCACATGCAACTTTTCCAGTAATAAACGGACTTACAGATTTCAACCATCCTTGCCAGGCACTGGCTGATATTATGACCATTTTCGAAAAGAAAGGGAAGAGAAATGATATCGTACTCTCCTATGTCGGTGATGGAAATAATGTCCTTCAATCTTTGATCGGGGTAGCTGTTCGATTTGGAATAACCTTAAGAGTGGCGTGCCCGGAGAAGTATTTTCCGGAGAAGGAAGTTTTGGAGTTTGTGAAAAAAAATACGAAGAATAATATCCTGATAATTGATAGTCCCGAAGAAGCGGTAAAAAGTGCTGATGTTATTTATACCGATGTATGGACAAGCATGGGGCATGAAGATGAAAAAGAAGATCGTAAGAAAGCTTTTTTGCCCTATCAAATTAATTCCAGGTTGCTGAGTTTTGCAAAAAAAGATGCCATTGTAATGCATTGCTTGCCTGCGCATCGTGGTGAAGAGATTACTGACGAAGTTATTGATGGGCAGCAGTCCGTGGTTTTTGATCAGGCGGAGAACCGGTTACATGCTCAAAAAGCTGTATTGGTTAAACTTATGAAGAAAGATAAGGAGTAAAGAACCATGAGTAGCGTGAAAAAAGTTGTATTAGCGTATTCCGGAGGTCTTGATACTTCAGTCATTATCCCTTGGCTTAAAGAAAATTATGGTTGTGAAGTTATCGCGTTTGCTGCTGATGTGGGTCAAGGAGAAGAACTCGATCCACTTAACGAAAAAGCAATTAAGACCGGAGCTAGTAAAATATATATTGAAGACCTAAAAGAAGAATTTGTTCGGGATTATATATTCCCGACCCTTCGCGCTGGTGCAATTTATGAGGATAAATATTTACTCGGGACTTCTTTTGCGCGACCGTTAATCGCTAAGAAACAGATTGAAATTGCTGAAAAAGAGGGCGCTGATGCAGTATCTCACGGTGCAACCGGAAAAGGTAATGATCAGGTCCGCTTTGAGTTAACCTATATGGCCCTTAATCCACATATAAAGATTATCGCTCCCTGGAAAGATGATCGATGGACACTCAGATCAAGAGAAGATGCCATTGCTTATGCAGAAGCAAGAAATATCCCGCTTACCGTAACCAAAGAGAAAATTTATAGCGAAGATCGAAATATCTGGCATGTCAGCCACGAAGGCGGAGAACTTGAAGACCCTTGGAATTCGCCACTCGATAGGTTATGGGCAATTTCCTCACCGTTGGAAAAAACTCCGGACCAGGCGGAATATGTTGAGATAGAGTTTGAAAAAGGGAATCCTGTCGCTGTTAATGGCAACAAGTTAAGTCCGTTTAATATCGTTGCGACGTTGAACGGCATTGGTGGAAAACATGGTGTTGGGCAGATCGACCTTGTAGAAAACAGGCTTGTCGGAATGAAATCCCGAGGTGTCTATGAGACGCCTGGCGGAACCATTCTGTATGCGGCTCACCAGGCGATAGAATCTCTTGTTCTTGATAAAGAGACCTATCATTACAAACAGCAAATTGCTCTAAAATATGCTGACCTAGTTTATAATGGGCAATGGTTTACTCAAATCAGGGAATCCCTGGATGCTTTTGTGACAAAGACTCAAGAGTATGTAACCGGTGTGGTCAGGTTTAAGCTTTATAAGGGAAATGTAATTCTTGCCGGAGTCAAATCTCCGTATTCTCTTTATCATGAAGAACTCGCTACATTCTCACAAGACGAGATATATAATCAGAAGGATGCAATTGGGTTCATAAAATTATTTGGATTGCCACTGAAAGTTGACGCTCTCTTAAGAAAGAAAAAATAAATGGACAGTTTTATAAACCCAAAACTATGGGGTGGGAGATTTTCCTCTTCTCCAAATGAGCTGGTAGAGCATTTGACAGAATCAATAAGTTTTGATTACCGTCTGTATAGAGTCGATATTATTGGCTCGAAAGCACATGCGAAAGCCTTGGAAAAAATCGGTATTATTTCTCAAAAAGAGTTAACGATAGTAATTGAAGCACTTGATGAAATTATTGCAGACATAGAATCCGGAAATGTTGAATTTCGTGAAGATCTGGAAGATATTCATATGAATGTAGAGTATCTTCTTACGGAAAGGATTGGCGAGCTCGGGAAAAAGATCCATACCGGGCGAAGCCGAAATGATCAGATTGCCACGGATTTACGTCTTTATCTCAAAAAAGAAATTCATCTTATCGTTCTTTTAATATTAGACCTGCAAAAAGTCCTTCTTGCCCTTGCCAAGAATAATATTGATATTATTATGCCGGGGTTTACTCATTTACAAATAGCGCAGCCGGTCCTTTTTTCTCATCATATGATGGCGTACTTTGAGATGTTACAAAGAGATCGGCAGCGGTTCACAGATTGTTTGACTCGTATGGATAGTTTGCCTCTTGGATCTGCAGCACTAGCCGGAAGTACATTTTGCCAGGACCGGAAGTTTTTGGCGAAAGAACTTGAATTTACTTCATATTCAGCAAATAGTATGGATGCAGTTTGTGATAGGGATTTCGCTATTGAATTTTTATCGTCCGCGTCAATATTAATGATGCATTTGAGCCGGTTTTCGGAGGAAATTATTCTCTGGCTCTCTGCACAGTTTCGTTATATTTCAATTGATGACGCCTTTACAACCGGAAGTAGCATTATGCCGCAGAAACGTAATCCTGACGTGGCAGAGTTGACAAGAGGTAAGACTGGACGGGTCTATGGCGATTTGATGGCTATGCTCACTATCATGAAAGGGCTTCCTCTTACCTATAATAGGGATCTTCAAGAGGACAAAGAACCGCTATTCGACACAATCGATACCTTGTCTCTGGTACTTCCAGCGTTTACAGCCATGGTTGAAACCATAAAGGTTGATCGGGAGCACCTTTATAGCCAGTCGAGAGAAGGATTTGCCGGAGCCACGGATTTCGCTGATTTTTTGAGCTGCCAGGGTGTTCCGTTTCGAGACTCTCACCGTATAGTCGGGAATCTTGTTAAGTATTGTGAAGATAATGAAAAGTATTTAGATGAGCTGACAGTTGAAGAACTTTACTTGTTTATACCCAAAGATATCAGCTTGCCGGATGATCTGGATGATCTCCTTTCACCGGAAGCATCCATCAAAGCACGGGAAATACCTGGAGGCACTGGGCGTTCACAGGTAATGAGGGCTATCTCTGCTGCTGAAAAGATTATTTCATCCATATATTAGTCTTCTACCCTTGAGAAACCAACGGTATTGTCTGCCCTAAGCTCCTAAAAAACGTGAATAAATGTTTTTTTCTACTCCTATATCTTTAGAGTTTTGTGAATAGTCTATAATAATAAGTTTATGTTATCATGAGAGTGGGTAAAATCTTGGTAAGGCGGAGGATGAAATGGAGCGAACATTTGTTATGATTAAGCCTGACGCTGTCAGTCGAGGTCTCAGTGGCAGCATTATTAATAGATTTGAACAAAGAAATATTAAAATTGTCGCTATGAAAATGATGATATTATCGGAAAGTTTTGCTGCGATACATTATGCCGAGCATGTTGGGAAAAGTTTTTACGATGAACTTATATCGTTTATCACCTCCGGACCAGTTCTCGCCATGGTACTTGAAAGCCCGAATGTTATTTCAATTGCCAGGGCCATGATGGGGAAAACTAATTCCGCCGACGCAGCGCCTGGTACAATCCGAGGAGATTATTCCATGTCGAATCAACAGAATATAATACATGGATCGGATTCTTTTGAGTCAGCGCAAAGAGAGATCTCTCATTTTTTTAAGAATGAAGAAATTGTTGGATGTTAAATAATATAAGCATTAATAGCGTAGATAACGCACAAAATTCGATAGCAGAAAATAAATCTTCTGGCGATGCCTCCGAACCTCGATTTGATGCTGAACTTAGGCAGGCACAAAAAGAATTACAGCAAAAAAAGAAACCCAGCAATGAGCCCCCGATGCCGTACTCTCCTTTTGGGAATATAATGCAGTGGGATCAGCATTTTTCTGATGTACAGTTAACTGGCAGCGATGCTTTCTCTAATAATTATGAGTCCGAGAATCAATTAAACGAACAAGTATCTCCAACTGAAAAGGGTATTGAAAAAAATAAAACAGAAGATAATAACAAATATGATCTTACAATTCTAAATAAGTTTTCTTCTCGTAATATTAAATCCGATTGGATTTCTCAAAGTCTTACAAATAGTTTTGTTCCTCAATTTATTATCCAAATGCCAGAAAATATGCCATTAAATATTAATAGTTTTGCAAATAAGCTTGCTGAACAAATAAAAGCTTGTAAGATGAATTTCAGCTCAATAAAAATTGCATTATCCCCAAAAGACTTGGGAAATATAAATTTGACAATAAAAATGGTGGATGGTAAAGTCAATATAAGTATTAGTGTTGATTTAGATCAGGAAAGTTTTTTTAAGAATAATTCGAACAATTTACTTAAAGAACTTGAAAAACTAAATATATCAGTCGGTGAGCTTTCAGTTTCTGTAAATAATCATTTTCAGGGAAGTAATAGAGAAGGAACTACTAAAACGTTCTCAACCCTATCCCAAATAGACAACGATAATTATGAAGAGATGACCCCGGATCAAACTTGTTTTTTTTATAAAAATAATAATTTAATTAATCATATTACCTAGGAGAATAGTTGTGATAGACACTTTTATGGGCTTACCGTTAAGTAATAGCATGTTTTCTCCTGACAATAAGAAGGGTACCGACCAAAGCGGGTATGCAAATTTATATTTTCAACAATCTTTTAACAAAATGTTGGCAGATGTTACTAGTGATAGCAGTAGTGGTATTGGCGGTAATGATGATAATAATTTTGATTTAGGTATGTCACCCTATTCTGCTGGGAATAATAGCCTGAGTTCGTTAATACCTCAGCAAAACAGCTTGTTTTCATCTTCAACTGTTGATCCCACAATTGAAAAGCTTTATCAATTAAACACCTATAGTGCTTTAATTGGTAAAACAATAGAATTCAAAGTATTTGATTATAATCAAGATCTGAAAAAGGGTGTTGCCCAGAAGGTTGTTATTAACGATGGCGCGCCATATTTACTCGTCGGTGATGAAAAAGTTACGTTGGATGATATTGTAGGTATTTCATAGGAACGAAACTTCTCGTAAAGGGTAAACTGTTTATCCTAATCTTATCAAAGAAGGGGATTCGCTATGTCACTTTTAGATGTTATGACAAATGGAAAAAATGCAATGCGAGCCTACGATTACGCTTTGCGAGTAAGTTCTGCGAATATGGGTCAGGTTGAAACGCCTGGTTATAAAGGCCTCGAATATTCTTTTGAAACGGTTTTCAACCAAGTTCTTTCCCAGGGTAGCAGCGGCGATAGCCTCCGAAATACTGGCGGATCGAATCCCAACCAAGCTGGATCTAGTGTTGCTATTTCTGGAGTTAAGGTTAACTTTGAACAAGGCGATATTAAGGAAGGCGGTCCATTGTCTGCCGCTGTATTAGGGAGCGGGCTGTTTATTACCGAAGGAGACGACGGTGGATATTTATATACTCGGGCCGGCGACTTTGAAATAAATGATAGCGGTTTTTTGGTGGATCCCAAAGGTAGAAAAGTCTTTGGATATAAGATTGGTGGCGATGGGAACCCTATCACCTCTGAGTTGGTCCCTATTAAGTCGGAAGGGTACACTGATTTGGGGTTTCAGTATCAGAGTAAATCTGGTGTGTTGATTAATAATTATTCTTCCTATAAAACAGCTAAGGATGCCGGGACTGTCTTGCCTCAGGTGACACAAACATACCAATTGGCACTTACGACATTTTCAAATCGCTCAGGATTGCTGCAACATGATGGCACTACCTTTAAAGAAACCTTGTCATCTGGCAAACCTTTACCCTACAAATTAGCGAATGAAGGCTACGGGGAAATCTATGCAAACTCTCAAGAGAAATCGAACGTTTTTTATATCGGAGAAACGCTGGATGCTCTTGGAGTGCAAAGAGCGATGTCGGCAAGCCTAACGGCTATAAAAATGGCGAGTCAGCAAATCGAAGCTATTACTAAGCAACTAGGTTCATAGACAGGAGAATCGGTACATTGATTAATAAGAGAAAAATATTGCTTACCCCTGAAATTGGTGATTGGACGCTCTATTTGCCTGAAGATATTTCGAAAGATGTAAAGGTAGGGGCGGTTGGAATTTCAAAATTTGATCGGCTATCAAGAGAAGAGCTTGTTCAATCTCATAAAATGCATTATGTTGGATTTGAGAAACTAACGGACTATCTAATCAAAACCTTTAAACTTAAAGTTGAATTATATTCTGTTGATGTGCTCCAAATAGTATATAAGAACGTTGAAGAGCAATTGGGCGAAGATTTTTTCCAAGTATCGGTAACTATAGAAGATAACTTTACATTTTGTCTTTATTTCAAGAATATCATTGCTAATATACTAGTGGATAGAAGTCTTGGCGGGGCTGGACAGATGTCTGAAGAAAATCTTTCCCAGATAGAGCAGAAATTATTTGAGAAGATAACTGAATATATTTTATCCCCTTTCCTTGCATTCTGGGATATTGATAACACGAAGATAAAAGTTACGGAAGTTATTAATGGCAATAAAGAAGATTTGTCATTAAATCATCAGAGCTCCTATGTTATGTTTGAGGGTAAAGTAGCGATTGGAAATAATAATCCCGGTTCGATAATTTTTGGTTATGGCAGAGAATCTATTATTGAACTAATACGTAGATACGAAGCTAATGAAAAGAAGGCAAAGAGAAGGACCATTGAACTAAAGAAAAGTACACAGCAAAAAATAAAAATAAAATTTAATGTTGAAGTGGGAACTACTGAAATATCGATGAAGGAACTAATGTCATTATCGGAAGGTGATATTATTAAACTTGATACGCCCATAAAAAGTTTTATCAGGGGGAATCTTGTTAATTCGTTGTCATTTAATTGCGTCCCTGGAATAAAAAACGACAAATACGCTATCCAGGTCGTTAATGTTCCTGGACATAATGAAGATGAAGAGCCCAATAAAAATATAGGCATTAGTTTTGTCTCCAAATTAATAAAAAAAGAACCAGGGAAAGATACCTCTGTTGTCTTTGATGAAGCTAAAGAACGAGAACGTAATTTATTGGTACCGGAAGTAGCGCCGGTAGAAGAATCTTATAATCGTTCATTCGTAATTGAAGATAGTCTAACAGAGGCCGAATTTGAACAGTATCAAGCATCTTCCGAAGAGGAAAGCCATGAGCTAAATTATGACGAAGTTAGTGCTGTGAGATCTAGCGAGATTGAAGAAAGTATCCCCCCAACTGAGAATGTACCTACAATCGCTGAGGAAATATTTACTGAAGAAGATAATTTTTCCTGGGATATTAATGATAAAGAACTAAAGGAAGATGAATAATAAGAGGAGGAGCGTTAATGGCGCAAGAAAAGGGCAAGAAAAAAGTTAAAAATGATGAAGATATGATTCTTGATGATGATAAAATTACATTAGATAAAGATGGAGATGCTTTTGAAGTAAATATGATCGAGTTTCCAGACTTGCATTCTCCTGATAGCAAAGCAAATTTTAATTCGGATATATTTGATAACATTCCTGTTAAAGTTACTGCTGAGCTCGGTAGTTCGATGGTCTCTTTAAAAGATGTTTACGAGCTTTCTGAGGGGGCTATTATCGAACTGGATAGACATGCGGGAGAGCCGTTAGATTTGCTCGTCAATGGACAATTAGTTGCACAAGGCGAGGTCGTAGCTGTCGACAATAACTACGGTATAAGAATAAAAACAATAATTAAGAATAAAAAATAATTTTCTATGAAGTTTATATTCCCTCTAGTTATACTTATAATAGAATGCGCAGACATACTTGAGGCTGTGGAAAAGAGTTCTGTCTCATTTCCATACTATGATTATCTCAAGAGTGTTACCATTATTCTTGTCTTATTATTCATTTTTATGGTAATCCTTAAGAAGGTAGTTCCCAGGAAAAAATATGAAGGGAAATCGCGCGACCTGATTACGGTACTCGATAGAGTGCAAATAGAGCCAACCGTAGCTTTGTACATGATTAAATTGAAAAATAAAATATGGTTATTGAGTGTCGGCAATAAAAATACTCAGTTGATAAGTGATATTTCCGAACTCATCACCGATGACGACTTTGAATTGAAGCAGAATAGTTTTTCTTTCCAGGAAATCTTGGATAAAATTGTAAAGAAATAACGAGGAAATATGACAATTAACAGAAGAAAAATAATGAAATTACTTTTTTTTATATTCACGTTCCTCTTGGCGGGGTCAGCGGTATACGCTGCCGTAGCACATCCTGCAGTTGCTGAACCTATTAGTTTTTCTTTAGATACTATAAAAAAGCCGTTGGTATTTAGTGACAGTATTTCTTTGTTAATTGCCTTGTCGTCTATCTCCTTAATCCCGTTTTTTCTCATTACGACAACTTCTTTTTTACGTATTATTATTGTACTGGGTTCCTTGCGTATGGCATTGGGTACTCAGCAGTCTCCTCCTAATTCCGTGCTCATTGCCGTTGCCCTATTTTTAACTGTTTTCATTATGTCTGGTGTGTGGGGGCAAATTGAGAAGACGGCATTAGTTCCTTATAATAAAGGAAAAATTAGCCAGGAACAGGCTATTAATAATGCAATTACCCCACTAAAAAGCTTTATGCTCAGACAGGTAAAAGAGTCAGATCTGGCATTGCTGATCCAGATATCTAAGATTAAAGTTGCAAAACCGGATGATGTGCCTATCTGGGTTGTTATTCCAGCGTTCATAATGTCTGAGATTACTATTGGGTTTTCAATTGCTTTTGTTATTTTTATCCCGTTTGTTCTCGTAGACTTGATAGTTGCAAATGTTTTATTATCTTTGGGGATGTTTATGCTTTCTCCGGTTATGATTTCGTTACCTTTTAAAATTCTTTTATTTGTATTGGCAGATGGATTTGCCTTAATAACCAAAGGGTTATTGTTAAGCTTTCATTGAGGTTGGATGAATATGTTAATTAAAGTATATCGTAGTGCCTTTTTTTTTTTAATATGCACGCTTTTTTTGTTTTCTAGTATAAACGCAGCTTCACTGTATCCGATTATAAAAAAGCCCATTGAGATTAGGCTAACTGCAAAAGTCGTTCCTTCCTCTGTCGTGAAAATGGCGATTTATAATGGAGTTGAAAACTCTATTGTGTTAGAGCCAGGTACTTTGTTTCAGCTTAAAGAGCAAAATATTCCTGACATAAACTTCATGGATGAGAAGGAGCTCAGGCTTAGCATTCCTATTGCAATTATTCGGAATGATAGTGTTGAAAAGGAATTGTTAATAGAAATAATTGCACGCTTAGATGATATCAACGTAGGAGAAAGCGTTGATAGGTTATTTATTAGTAATAATCCTGAAGAAGTAAATCACTCCGGCCTATTGTTAAAAGGAACAATGCAGGAAGAGAAGACAGGGGTCCTTCTTTTTTATCATAAGAATCTTTCTGATGCCAACAAGGATGTAATTTTCTCAGTCACAAATCATGAAAATCATCCTGTGTGGATATACGTTACTCCTGGCATGGGTGGTCCAAGCGAAGATGGCGTTTTTGTCGGGCATTTGGCAACGAAAAGGTATTTCCAGAATTTTATGGGAAAAACCGGTGCTTTTCTTTACATTCCTGCGTTATCAACCAGAGTTGTTTATAAAAATGCTGCAAAAATAAAACAAATTGTCGCTGGTGTATTTCGAATAGAAAAACTATCCCCGGGGAGAATCTCTTTATATACGATGATGGTAGATAAACAGACAGAATCGGTAGCCCAATATGTTTGTTTTGAAAAAGAAGAAAAGGGACATGTCGGAGGAATTTTTACTGGCGGTTATAAGCTTATTGATAAAAAATATGTTATTGGAAATGATATTTTGAATATCAGGGTCGGAGACTCTCCCTTTCTTTGCGACGAGCTTACGAATTCTTATTTGCTTGGAAACTATGGGCTGACTTATAAATTGAATATAGAATTAATAAATAATTATAAAGAATTAAAAAAGATAAGCCTTTTCTTTGTTCCTTCTGGAGGTATTGCTCGAGGTGTATTCCTCTATGAAAAGAATATTATCGAGACAGGTGTTGTTAATCCGATGTTCTCAAATGATAACGCGAAAATAATCTCCGTGGAGGTTGAGCCCTTCCAGAGAAAAAATATATCGCTAATAACTATGCCGCAACCTGGTTCCTTTTACCCTGTTAATCTGGTTTTGAAGACTGAAGAATAAGAAAGGAGATATTCATGAACCAAAGTTTAGCGATAAATATCTTGTATGAAGGGATTATGCTTCAACTAATATTAGTGCTTCCAATTATCGTTACCGGATTAATTATTGGTTTAATGGTTGCGCTTTTTCAAGCGGTTACTCAGATTCAAGAGCAGACGTTAACCTTTGTTCCCAAAATGGTAGTGGTCATGGTAATGATAATCGTGCTTGCTCCATGGATGTTCTCATCTATGATAGATTTCGTAGTTCATACTTGGAGTAATATACCCATGTATGCCAGATAATTATGATAATTCCTGGAATTTATATTAATTTGTTCTTTTTGGTCATGGTAAGGTTGGCTGGTTTTTTTACAACAGCACCGGTTTTCAACTCTAAGCTTATTTCCACAAGAGTCAAAACCGCATTGATCTTTTGGCTGACATTAATTATCATGTTTGTTATCCCGATACCCAAAAATATCCCTGAATTTTCCTCTTACTTCATCATTTATCTTATACATGGCTTTTTATTTGGGGCCCTGATAGGTGCCATAGCAAATTTCATTTTCTCAGGAGTACAGTTTGCCGGGTCGCTAATGGATATGCAAATGGGACTCAGTGTTGCGCAGACTTTTGACCCTATGGTTGGCGCTCAGGTCACTATAATGGAAAGACTGATGCAGTTCCTGTGTTTATTGATTTTCATTAATCTCAGAGGACATCATATATTACTCGGTGGTATTTATGAAAGCTTCAGGATGTTTCCGGTAACGAGCATGATCAATTTAGAAAATTCATACATCAGTATTATTGAGCTTTGCAAGTTACTTTTTTACATAGGAGTACAAATCTCAGCACCCATTGTCCTGGTTATATTTTTATTGGATTTTTCTTTTGGAATTATTTCGCGAGTAGCACCGCAAGTTAATGTTTTTCAGCTGGGCTTTCAGGTGAAGCCAGTTCTTGGCGGGTTAATATTTATACTCCTTTTGCCATTGATGATTGATAGAATTACAGCCTATTTACTTCCAATAAATGATCATATACTGAAATTGTTTGCACTTCTGCAAAGTGGATGATCTAAAATTCTCGATTCCATTTTCGTTGTAAATTATTAGATTTCCATCGATTTCATTAAATATCAAAAAACAAAGGGAATATTAACTGATGGGCGAGCAAGCCGGAGATAAAACAGAGGAACCTACCCCGCACAAATTAAGGGAGGCTAGAAAAAAGGGCCAGATAGTTAAGAGTAAGGAAGTAACTACGGCATTCCTGCTGCTTTCCTCCTATTACGTATTGAAGGCCAATGCTCCCATGATGTGGGAAGAGATTAACAAGTACCTCTATTTTAACTACTCTTTTATATCCAAACCCCTTACTGCGAGTATTTTTGGTGTTCTGCTTACTCAGGCTGTTTTTACGTTTTTCAAAGTTTTAACACCGCTTTTTCTAACAATTTTAGGTGTAGCAGTTTTAGCAGAAATTCTTCAGACACAGTTTAACTTTTCTACTGATCCGCTCATGCCAAAACTATCTAAAATTAACCCTCTTGAAGGGTTTAAGCGAATGTTTTCTATGAAAGGAATTATTGAGCTCATTAAATCGTTAGCGAAAATCGGAATAGTGTTGTGGATTACCTATAAAGCTATTTTTGCGGATATACATAAGATATTAACCGTAAGTTCATTGCCCTTGATGGCCTTTATGAGGTTGACTGGCGAAATTGTTATGAGAATTGTAACCAGGGTTGGTATTTTTTATTTGATGATTGCTATGCTGGATTATTTTTATCAGAGATATGAATTTATGAAGGGAATGCGCATGTCGAAGCAGGAGATCAAAGAAGAGTATAAAAAACTTGAGGGAGATCCCCAAATCAAGCAGAGAATGCGTCAGATGGCACGTGAGGCAGCTATGTCTCGAGGAATGGGCAAAGTCCCCAGTGCAGATGTTGTTGTGACGAACCCGACACATATCGCTGTGGCAATTAAATATGATGCTTCGATAATGAAAGCACCTCAGGTTATAGCCAAAGGACAATTGAAGTTGGCTGAAAAGATTAAGGCAATTGCGGAAGAGAATAATATTCCTATTGTTGAAAAAGTTGAGTTGGCTCGGGCTCTTTTTGCTTCTGCTGAGATTGGTGGAGAGGTGCCTTTTGATCTGTACCGGACTGTCGCAGAAGTACTGGCCTTTGTTTACGAGATCAAAAAACAAAAACGGCAGCCTCGCGCTTTGTAGGTATGTGTGTTGTTTTATTTATGTCTTCAAGCTATAATTGTAAGAAGATTATTACGCCTAATTAGTGCAGATAAGATACGTTATGAGCTTGGATTAGTTGTTTGAAGGACGAAGGCGATTTAGGTAAGGTACCCAGTGCGCTGAGCGCCTGCTGTTTAACACAAAATTTATAATAGTGTTGTAAAAATACATATGGATTTCCTAAAAAAATTTCGAGAAAAAATTCCAATTTCTGACTTTTTAGTTTCTTTGATGCTTGTTTTAATAATAAGCCTCATGGTAATTCCTTTACAGACGTGGATGCTGGATATCCTGTTAGTGCTAAGTATGGCACTCGGGATCATGGTTCTTTTGGTCGCGATATTTCTTAATGAACCCTTGGATTTTGCTGCGTTTCCTTCTATTTTGCTCGTATTAACTCTTTTTCGGCTATCCTTGAATATCTCGACAACCCGATTGATCCTCTCTCTGGGAGAGGAGTTTGATGGCGAAGTCATACATGCCTTTGCCGAATTTGTAACCAAAGGTAATTTTATCGTTGGTGTTGTAGCTTTTTCTATTATAACGATTGTTCAATTTATGGTTATTACAAAAGGTTCTGAACGAGTAGCTGAGGTTGCTGCTCGATTTACCTTGGACGCCATGCCCGGAAAACAAATGAGTATTGATGCTGATCTTAATGCAGGGTTGATCGACGCTAATGAGGCTAGGGCGAGAAGAAAAAAGATTGAAAGGGAAGCAACTTTTTTCGGTTCGATGGACGGGGCTAATAAATTTGTTCGCGGAGACTCGATTGCCGGTATTATTATTGTGTTCGTTAATATCATCGGGGGTATATTGATTGGAAAATTTCAGCAGAACCTGGAAATAAGGGACGCACTGGAGACCTTTGGCCGACTGACGATTGGTGACGGACTTGTGACTCAGGTGCCAGCTTTGCTCATCTCTATTGCCACGGGTCTCGTAATAACCAAGTCTGCCTCAGAAGTCAGCTTAGGAACAGATATTCAGAAACAGATATTAAAGGAACCAAAGGCGTTTCTTTTTACTGCGGGCATTTTGTTTATGTTCGGTTTGGTACCCGGGTTGCCGACATTCCCTTTTCTCGCATTAGCGGGAGGCTCCGCATTGGTTGGTGTAACGTTATTAAAAGCGAGAAAAGACGAAATGGAAGTAGCTCAAATCGCCGGGGATTCCACTGCGAAAGAAGCCCTTAAGAAACCGGAGAATTTGCTAGGGACCTTGAGTCTGGATCCTATTAGCTTGAAAACCGGTAGGAACTTGATCCCTCTTATTGACCCGGCTCAGAACGGGCCTCTGCTTGAGCGGATTACGCTTGTCAGGTATCACATAGGACAAGACTTGGGCTTTGTTATTCCTGGTGTTCGGGTAATGGATGATCTCAGCCTTGCGCCTAATGCTTACAAAGTTGAAATTCGTGGTACCAAGGTATCGTTAGGGGAAGCCTTTACTGATTGTTATTATATTAAGCATGGTTTAAAAGAATTGAGAGAAAGAAATGTTTCAGGTATTGAAGTCATAGATCCCGTAACCCTTGAACCTGCCGTTTGGGTTTCTCAGGACCATGGCCGAGTTTTACAGGAATTGGCAATACCTGCGCAAACTGCCACAGATTATATAACAAGCCATTTCTCTGAGGTAATAAAGCGGCATGCCGATGAAATAATGACCAGGCAGAATGTTCAATCACTCTTGGAATTGGTGAAAAATACAAATGCAGCTATTGTTCGTGAATTGGTTCCTGATATGCTGTCCTTGGGGCAGGTTCATAAGGTTTTGCAGAATTTAGTAAAAGAAAGAGTTTCGATCAGGGATTTATCTACTATTTTGGAACGGCTCGCAGATTATGCTCATGTGTCGCGAGATACGAATTTGCTTGCTGAGTACGTTCGTCAGTCGCTCGCTCGTCAAATATGTTCCTCATACACTGATAAAGATGAAATGTTAACAGTCCTTACCATTGATCCTCGACTTGAAGAAACGATGATCGGTTCCGTTCATCAATCAGAATATGGTTCCTTCCTTGCCTTAGATCCCAATATTGGTGAAAAAATATTAAGCCAGTTATCGGAACACTTTAAGAATTTTACAAGAATGGGAAGACCGCCGGTCGTGCTCTGTTCTCCACGGTTAAGGCCGCACTTCAAACGATTTACAGAACGGAATTTCCCGGTATTGGCTGTTTTGTCATATAATGAGGTAGTTTCGCAGGTGAAAGTTCAATCAATCGGTATTATTTCTGATGACTATTAATTAAAGGATAGAATATAGGTTTGATTTTTTTATAAAAAGAATATTTGTGGATATATAGTTCATATCCATTTATAATGAGAGTGGTATTATTAATCCGGCTATGAAGGAATTCCATGGAAAAGAAGTACTCAAGGCGAGAGTTGCAAGGCTGGGGATCAGTTAAGCACCCGATTATTAGGGAAGAGCTTGATATTGTTAAGTTCGATGTGTTGCCAGAGATTAGCGACGAGTTTTCCAATAATGTCGAGAGGTTGGTTGAGACTGTTTTAGTGGGGTTAGGATTTCCAAAGAAACAAGAATTAGATATTGAGAATAATGAGCATTTAAATATATGTGATATGTATGAAGAATTAGAGCAAGCCGGGCTTAGATATATATCATCAGTTAAGATTAATAGAAGTGGCGAATGATCAATATGAAATGGGAAGAAATTGAAAACGAAGTTTTGGATAACGTAAAAGGGTATATGGTTAAAGAATACTCGAATGTGATATTGTCAAAATTTAATTCAAAAATAATTTCGATAGTATACAATTATACCGCCCATCTTCCTAAACATGTAGTAAGCTCTGAATTCGATGATTTGGCTAATATTGCCAAAATAGAGTTTGTTGAAACAATTAAATCTTGGGATCCGCGCCTAAAATGTGATATATGGGCTTTCGCTTATACGAGAATGACGGGAGCGATGAAAGATCATTTGCGATATTTGACGAAAGCTGATCCTGGGCGTCTTTATAACTGGATAAATGATGCTGCGTATGTTTATTTGACTGTTAATAATACTGAAAATATGCAGACGAAGATTGAGAATAGTATTCAATTGTCAGATGCGATGAAGAGTCTGTCTTTTGTCGAGAGAACTATAATAAATAAACGTTATAAAAATGATAAGACGTTTAAAGAAATAGGTACTGAGATTAATTTGAGCGAGTCGCAAGTGACGAGAATATATAAAGAAGCCGTTACTAAAATGCGAAAAATTATTGGTGAATAATAATTAGTATTCTAAGCGGCTGAGATATTGATGCACTACTTTGATATATTTATTTCTGCTTTTTTTATTTCATTAATACTAACTCCTATTGTTAAAAAGTTATCGATTAAGGCTGGGTTTTTTGATATTCCTAATGAACGGAAAGTTCATTCCATGCCTATTGCCCGTCTAGGCGGAGTTGGAATATTCTGCGGGTTTATCGCCTCTTTTTTTGTCGTTCATTTTATTTATAATATTCCTCTAGAAAAAACATTAAGTAGTATAATGATCGGTAGCTTTTTTATCGTCATATTAGGTTTTTTTGACGATATAAAAGAATTGCGTGCATCGGTTAAGCTGGCTGGACAATTGTTTGTGGCAATTATTACTGCAATCAGTTTTCATGGGATAGGTTTTGGTATTCAAATTGAATTTATTTCGAATCCTTTTGGTGGCGGACTTATCCATTTGGGAGCTCTGAGTGTTCCGATTACAGTTCTATGGATAATAGGCATAATAAATGCAATGAATTTGATTGACGGATTAGATGGGTTAGCATCCGGAGTGACAGTGATCGCAGGGTTTAGTCTGTTTTTAGGTGCGTTAGTGACTGGAGAGATAACTGCGGCGTTTATTACTATTGCGATAATTGGTGCGACCCTCGGTTTTCTGAAGTATAATTATAACCCTGCTTCAATTTTCATGGGTGATACCGGCAGTATGCTTCTTGGTTATGTTCTTGCCACCGTTTCTATTATAGGAGTTTTGAAAAGTACGACGTCAATTGCGTTAGCAGTGCCAATTCTTGCAATCGGGATACCAATTTATGATACTATCTCGTCAATTATCCGGCGGTTAAAAAGAGGTCAGCCAATATTTAAAGCAGATGGACAACATATCCATCATAGATTATTATACATTGGATTTACGCATAAGCAGGTTGTGAAAATAATGTATTTTGCTAGTATCCTTTTAGGCTTTTGTTCATTAATCATGACGATGCTCAGTGGTGTTCAGAGTTTGTTAGCTCTTATATTTATATGTATAATAATAGCAATTGGAATAATTAAAATTCAAAAAGAAACGAATTACTAATTCTATGTCTACAGTAACAATAACAGGAAATAAGAGATTAACCGGAACCGTATCCGTTAGTGGTGCTAAGAATGCGGCGTTACCAATTCTAGCTGCAACGTTAATGTTGGAAGGTGAATCCGTTATTGAGAACGTTCCCAATTTAACAGATGTCACGACGGTTATTCGGTTGTTACGAGCATTAGGTGTTCGTGCAGAATACTGCAAAAATGTAGTGAAGGTCTGGAATTATAGCAAAATAAGGCATATTGCCCCTTATGAGCTCATTACCAAAATGCGTGCATCCTTTTTTGTTGCGGGACCGGTTTTGGCAAAGTCAGGATTAGCAAAGATACCTATGCCTGGTGGGTGTGCAATTGGCGCAAGGCCGATTGATATTCATTTGAAAGGTTTTGAGAAGCTTGGAGCAAAAGTAAGTCAAGAGCATGGGTTTGTTGTTCTTGAGGCGAAAAGTCTGCACGGTAATAATATTCATTTAGATTTTCCAAGTGTAGGCGCTACAGAAAATATTATGATGGCTGCTTGTTTCGCACATGGAGATACAACAATTGAAAATGCAGCTACTGAGCCGGAAGTCGTTGATCTTGCTAATTTTCTTAATTCCGCCGGCGCTAACATTACAGGAGCGGATAGTGGTACTATTTCTATTCAAGGACAGAGAACGCTAAGAGGAATTAATTATTCAATAATCCCAGACCGGATAGAAGCTGGTACGCTTATTATTGCAGCTGCTATTGCTGGTGGGGAAGTTCTTGTAGATAAGATTAATCCGGCCCATATCGATGCAATGCTCCATAAACTAAGAGAGATGGGCTTGGAAATGGAGATTAGGGAATCCGGTATACTAGTAAGATCAAATAAACAGCTTAATGCAATTGACTTGGAAACCTTGCCTTACCCTGGTTTCCCAACTGATATGCAAGCACAGTTTACCTCTTTGCTTACACTAGCAAAGGGAACCAGTGTCGTAACTGAAACTATTTTTGAGAATAGATTCATGTATATTCCTGAGCTAATCAGAATGGGTGCAAAGATAAAGGTTAAAGGGCGATCTGCTATTGTCGAAGGCGTTGAGAGCCTCTCCGGAGCCCCGGTACAATGCTCGGATCTGCGGGCTGGCGCAGCTTTGTGGCTGGCTGGGTTGGCGGCAAAGGGCAATACGGTTATCTATGGTAATGGCCATGTATATCGCGGCTACGAACTGTTTCAAGAGAAATTGAATAATCTCGGTGCCAGCATCGAAAAAGTTTTATAATAACAATTGTTTTAATGAATAGAAGTTGTGTCTCTGCTAACTGGGATAAGACAAATAACAGGGGGTAGTTAGAGGTAGTAAATGGCTGAGAAAAAAGGCACGGATATAAAAAGTATAATTACTAAGCTAAAGAAATTTTATAGTGGAAAAAATATCATTCTTCTTGGAATTTGGTTCATCTCTTGGTTTTTCCTGTCACTGATCTTAATATCTCCTTATATTTCAAAAGGGTTAAATCTCAAAGTTGGCGAAAGAAGTAATGTCCAGGTAGTGAGTCCTCAATATTTTGAGATACAAACCAGGGCTAATAAAAAAGAAACAGAGCAGTTGAGAGAATTAAAGGCGAGCCAGGTAAAAGATGTTTATTCTATTAATCAAGAAGTTAATCAGGATGTAAATCTCAATGTCACAAATTTTTTTAAAGCCCTCCGTGAATATCGGATAGATGAAAAAAAACTAATTAAACCAGTATTAAATGCTAGTTTGACAAAGAGTTATTTTAGCCGGTTATCTAAATCTAATGATCAGCAATTCGAGGTTATCTCCGATACCGTTAATAGAATAATCGATAAGATCACGAATCGTGGTGTTTCTGACATCAATGATGAGGAAATCCAGATAATTATTTCAAATGAATTGAAAAAAAATCAGAGCTTGCGTGCATACAAAGAAGTCTTGACTGATTTAGTGAAGAACTTTTTAATTCCAAACATATTTTATGATGAACAGAAGACGAATGAGTTAAAGAAGGTTGCAAGGAATTCTATTTCTCCGATTGTTACTGCATATAGAAAAGGTGAACCTATTCTATATGCCGGGGACATCGTTAATCAGGATCATTATAATGTTTTAAAATATTTAGGGTATGTAGGCGTTTCAGCAAATTACAATAAAATATTCAGTTTATCTATGCTGGTATTCATGTTGTTATTTTTGATTGAGAGATTTCTTTATTTTTTTAAAAAAACTATTGCTGCTGAAGTTAAATATGTTTTATTGATTAATTTGTTTTTAGTAGGCTGTCTCTTTTCTGCCAAATTGGTATCCCTTATTCCAAGTTTTAATTTGAAGTTTTTGATTTCCTTTAATCCAATTCCCGAACCGCAGTTTGTGTCATTTATGGCCTTGTTTATCATGCTGTTAGTAGTTCTGGTTAATAGGGAAGTTGCATTGTTTGTTGGCTTCATCGCTTCTCTTTTGGTCGGCGTGGTATTCGCTTCAGTTTCAGTTGCAATTTATAATTCCATTATTGCCGCCTTTGCAGTTTTTAATGTGTCAAATGTCTATGAAAGAAAGAATCTGACGAAAGCTGGCTTTAATGTCGGGGTAATTTCGATATTAGCCACATTAGTCCTTTATGAAAATCATAATCCTCAAAACATTTTCTTTACTTTATTAGGTGGGTTTCTTGTAAGTACAGTATCGGCAATTATTACCATCGGTATTATTCCTTATTTTGAAAGCATTTTTGGTATTTCAACCTCTATGCTGTATATTGAACTTAGCAACCCGAATCATCCATTGCTGCGCAGGCTCATGATGGAAGCCCCTGGTACCTATCATCACTCAACCGTTGTTGCTTCTCTTGCTGAGTCAGCCACGGAGGCTATCGGAGGTAATTATTTACTCGCAAGAGTTGGAAGTTATTATCATGATATCGGCAAACTAAAAAGGCCTTATTTTTTTGTTGAAAATCAAATTCACGATGAAAATCCACACCAGAAATTGTCTCCAAGACTTAGCGCTATTATTATATTGTCCCACACGAAAGATGGTGCAGAGGTTGCCAAAGAGTATCATTTACCGGTAGATATTATAAATATTATTGAACGCCATCATGGAGATAGTCTCGTTTATTATTTTTATCAGAAATATATTCAAAAAGAAAATGTAGAAGTTGTTTCTGAAGAGCAATTTCGTTATAGCGGACCGAAACCTCAGAGCAAAGAAGCTGCAATAATAATGTTGGCAGATACGATCGAAGCTGCTGTTCGAAGCATGGATAAGCCAAGTCCTCCGAAGATTGAAGGCATGGTAAAGAAGCTAATTAAAGAAAAAATTGATGACGGACAACTTAATGTATCTGCCTTAAGCTTATCTGAGATAGAAAAAATTAAAAACTCTATTATCAAGACCTTGATTGGTATATATCATTCCCGTATAGATTATTCTCCGGAGAAAATTGTTCAGGAGCTAGAAGGCAAAAAAAAGGATGATTAGCAGCGGAATATGACAAAAGTAATTATTAATTATGAAAAATCTAGGGACTACAAATTAATTGCTAAGGATGATCTCATTGATGGGATGAAAAAAAAAGATTTCGAGAAACTCTTAAGAGCGATAACTCGGTTCCTTATGAAGAAAAATAACTGTAATGAAACAGAAGTAAATATAGTTTTTTGTGATAATGAATATATTAAACAGCTAAATTCCAGGTATAGAGACAAAAATGAGCCAACAGATGTTTTGTCGTTTTCTTTTGATGACCGTGAATTTCTTGGAGAGGTCTACCTGTCATTAGAGTATATTGCCGAGCACGATAAGATGATTGGCAAAGACTATGTTCAGGAAATTGGTTTTTTGCTGATTCACGGATTATTACATCTTTTAGGGTATACTCATTATGATGAAGAAAATTCAATAAAAATGAAAGATCAGGAGCAGTATTATTATAAAGAATTTGAGAGATTATATAATGCGTAAGAGATCTGTAAGAATTCTAGATAGTTTTGGGTATGCGATTAGAGGTTTGTATTACGCGTTCCGTTCCCAGCGGCATATGAAGGTACATGTAACGGTCGCTACCGCTATTGTTTTCGCAGGGTTTAATTGCGAAATAACAAAAATCGAATGGTTGCTTCTAGTGTTAGCAATATCAGGCGTTATGGTGACGGAGTTAATCAATACGTCTATTGAATTAAGCATTGATCTTGTAACCAAGAAACTAAGACCGCGGGCAATGCTTGCAAAAGACGTAGCAGCAGGTGCTGTGTTTTTATCTGCAATTGCCGCAGTTATAATTGGCATTATCATTTTTGGGGACAAGTTTCTGGAGATGATAGCAACGTTGACATAGCAGTATAATAAAAATTCCCTTTTTGAACAGATAACTGGATGTTTAAAATCGAAAGTATATATCTGTTGTAAAAATGATATAATAATCATGATGATAATTCATATCATTATACTTTTTGAAATTAGCTAATAACTTAATTATTAAGGAGTGAACCATATTTTGGAACTTTTTGGACACTATATATTCTACTTATGGATTATAGTATTGGTATTGTTGGTCATATTATCTGCTTTTTTTTCTGGTGCCGAAACTGCAATAACCGCGGTAAATAAATATAAAATAAGAAACTTAAGCGAGAAAAAAAATAAAAATGCCAGAATCCTCCATGGCTTGTTAGAAAGGCCTGGAAGAGTTATTACAACACTGCTTATCGGGAGCAATATTGCTAATATATCTGCGTCTGCATTAGCAACTGCGATTGGTATCACGTATTTGTCCGGCTATTTCGATATCGCTTTGATTACGTCTGTTGTAACCGTGTTGATGACAATTATCATAATTATTTTTGGTGAAATTATCCCGAAAAATGCTGCAATTACTCATTCTGAAAAAGTTTCTTTGCTGCTCGCTCCTGTTGTCAGTGTTGTTCTGAAGTTAATGGGGCCGATTTCTTCGCTATTAAGCAATATCTCTAGATTACTTATCAGGCTTTTTGGCGGGCCGCTTCCTGAAAAGGGGTCGTTATTAACCACGGAAGAACTGCAAATGATGCTCAAGGTTTCTGAAGAAGAGGGTATTATCGAAGAAGAAGAAAAAGAAATGATCCAGGGGATTTTTGAATTGAGTAATATAATCGTGAGAGAAATAATGACTCCACGTATTGATATGGCTTGTGTGGAGATTAATGCTACGATAGCGGATGTTATTGATATTGCTTTTGCGTCTGGTCATTCTCGAATTCCGGTTTATGAAGAGGTTATTGATAATGTCAAAGGAATTATTTATATAAAGGATTTACTTAAAGTCACTAATGAAGAAAAAAAATCAGGAATAAAGAAATACCTTCGGGAAGCTTATTATGTGCCTGAAACGAAAAAAGTCGATGAGCTATTGACTAAAATGAGAATTGCCAAGAATCATATTGCAATTGTCGTAGATGAGTATGGTGGTACGTCAGGCGTGGTATCTATCGAGGACATTCTTGAGGAAATTGTTGGCGATATCCAAGATGAATACGACGAAGAAGAACCCCCAATGGTAAAAAAAATTGATGAACATCTTTATCTTTTTTCTGCGAAGGTTAGTATTTGGGAAATTGATGAGTTGTTGGAAGTTTCAATTCCTGAAGGGGAAGATTATGATACGTTAGGCGGGTTTCTTTGCGATGTGGTGGGGGAGATCCCTCATAAAGATCGTATTATTGAGTGGGAAAACTTGACATTCAAGGTGGTTGAAGCAAGTAAACAGCAGATTTTGCTTGTTCAAGTGCAAGTCCATCCACTGAATGAACAATCAGATGAAAACGAGCCGAGAGAATAAAAGAAATAAGAAAGGTTATTTAGATGAGTGAATATGGTAAGACGAAATACATATTTGTAACAGGTGGTGTAGTATCTTCTCTTGGAAAAGGGATAACCGCTGCTTCACTTGGCAGGCTTCTAAAAAATAGAGGAGTTAGCGTTTCCATAGTGAAATTTGACCCTTATATCAATGTTGACCCGGGTACCATGAGCCCTTATCAGCATGGAGAAGTTTTTGTTACTGAAGATGGGGCTGAAACAGATCTTGATCTAGGCCATTATGAGAGATTTATTGATGTTAACCATACTAAAAGTAATAATGTAACCGCTGGGATGATCTACGCTTCAGTTATTGCCAAAGAGCGACGCGGAGATTATTTAGGCGGGACTGTCCAGGTTATTCCCCATATTACAAATGAAATCAAAGAACGCATAAAAAGAGCGACGAAGGACCGCCATTTTGATGTTGTTATCATTGAAATCGGCGGGACTGTGGGTGATATTGAAGGTCTTCCTTTTCTTGAGGCTATAAGGCAGTTTCGAAAAGAGATTGGCCGAAACAATGCAATTAATATCCATGTTACGCTAGTTCCTTATCTCAATTCATCAGGTGAGTTTAAGACTAAGCCAACTCAGCATAGTGTAAAAGAATTGCGTAGTATCGGGATACAGCCTGACATTATTGTATGTAGGACTGAACGTCCGATGGAAGATGACCTTAAAGAAAAAATCTCATTGTTTTGCGATGTTGAAAGGGAAGCTGTGATTGAGATGGCGGATGTCCCTTCAATTTACGAAGTGCCTATCATGCTTGAAAAAGAAATGCTCGATGACATTGTTATTAAATATCTAGGATTAAAGGCTAAATCAAGGAATTTGGTTGAATGGAAGAAAATGATTAGTAAGATGAAAGCTTGTCAGGATGTTGTGAATATTGCAATAGTTGGCAAGTATGTCGAGCTGTCAGATGCCTATATATCGGTAGTCGAGTCACTTCGGCATGCTGGAATTGATTGCGAACACAAAATATTTATTAAATGGATAAATTCAGAAAATGCAGAGACACAGGGTATTGAACATGAGCTGTCCGATGTCCATGGTATCGTTGTTCCTGGAGGCTTTGGTTCTAGAGGTGTCGAAGGAAAGCTGATGGCAATAAAGTATGCCCGGGAAAACAATGTTCCTTATCTAGGATTATGCCTTGGTATGCAGTGTGCAGTAATTGAATTTGCCAGGAATGTACTTGACCTTAAAGATGCACATAGTACCGAATTCGCCCCTAATTCCGCTTATCCGGTTATCGATCTTCTACCAGAACAGAAGGATGTCGTTGACCTGGGCGGAACGATGCGGTTAGGCGTATATGCCTGCAAAGTGAAAGACAAGACTATATTGAGAACTGCATATCAGTCAGAAGTTATTTACGAGCGCCACAGGCATCGTTATGAGTTTAATAATCATTATAGAAAAGTATTTGAAGAAGCCGGGATGGTTTTTTCCGGACTTTCGCCTGATGATCGATTAGTTGAAGTTGTTGAAATACCAGCGCATCCTTTTTTTATTGCTACCCAGTATCATCCTGAGTTTAAGTCGCGACCGAACAATCCTCATCCGTTATTTCGGGCATTTGTGAAAGCAGCTATTGTTTATTCTGGAGAACAAGGAAAATTGTTTGAATAATGAATGAAAACTTTTTGCGGCTAATCGACGTTAATATTAATCGAGCTTCTGAAGGGTTGAGGGTAGTAGAAGAGATAATTCGCCATATTGACGGGAATAAAGAATTATTTTCATTGATTAGGGATGTTCGACATAAAGTCAATAATCTGTCCAATAATTATCCAGATAAGATCTACACAAGAAAATCTCAAAGCGATCCTGGTCGTGCATCTTCTGTCCCAATGCGAAAAGATGTGAGAGATCTCGTCCATGCCAACCTAAAGCGAGCGCAGGAAGCGTTGAGAGTCTTGGAAGAAGTGTGTCTCGAAAAAGAATACTGCACCGAACTTCGGTTTGCCGTTTATGAAATGGAAAAAGATATCGTAAGCCTATTTGTGGCAAAGTACGATCTTCATTGTATGAAGCTTTACGTTATCTCCAGTGACGCGGATGTGCTTCTAAAGGCATGTCAGGAAGGTGTGAGTATCATACAATTAAGAGATAAGATATCGAATACCCAAGAGATTATTACCAAAGCAAGAAAGATTAAAGACGGCTTGAGTCTGGTTTCCCAGAAAGTAATCTTTATTATTAATGATAGACCAGATATCGCGAAGATAATTGACGCGGATGGTGTTCACATCGGGCAAGAAGACATGTCAGTTCAAGAAGCCCGTGAGATCGTTGGGCCTACGAAAATAGTAGGAAAATCGACTCACAGTATTGACCAGGCAAAAGCTGCCCAAGCGGAAGGCGCAGATTATATCGGGGTCGGGCCATTATGGGCGACACCTACAAAGGCCGGTAGGGCTGCCGTTGGGCTTGAGTTTTTAGAAGCAGTTGTTCAGTCAATAACTATTCCCTTTGTTGCAATTGGCGGGATAAATAATGAAAATATTGCTTCCGTTCTCAACGCTGGCGCCAGAAATGTTGCAATCGTCAGAGCCACTGGTCAAGTTCCCGTCCTGTTAGAAAAAATCAATGAAGTCTTTCGCAGATAACATATACTTTTCCTTATTAATATGATAATCATTTTCATAATGAGAAATGTAGAACGGAGAAATGTTTTTTATGGAAAACCGTAAAATTAAAATTCTTGATAAAATCGTTGCTGATCAGATTGCTGCCGGAGAAGTGGTTTCACGTCCTGCTTCAGTCGTGAAAGAGTTGGTCGAAAATTCTATCGATGCCGGAGCTACAAAGATCGATGTTGATGTCATCGCCGGTGGAATTATTTCCCTCACTGTTTCCGATGATGGCGAAGGTATCGCTCCTGATGATATCCCTTTAGCGTTGCTTCGCCATGCAACGAGTAAGCTTTCTGATATAGGCGATTTAGATAAACTGTATACTTTGGGCTTTCGAGGCGAGGCACTCGCGAGTATTTCCAGTGTTGCCCGGGTGAAGATTACTTCTCAGCAACGTAATATAGCCGGGCAATCTGCTTATACTTTGGAAAGTAATGGCGGTATTGTTTCTGATTTGAAGAAAGCCGGCAGAGCACCTGGGACTACCATTGAGGTTTCCGATTTGTTTTATAATGTGCCAGCCCGGAGAAAATTCCTTAAAAGGGAAATTACGGAGTTTGGTCACATAGCTGATATTGTTGAGAAGCTAATTTTTTCTTTCCCTGAAATCAAGTTTTCTTTGTCACATAATGGGAAGAAAGTCTATAATTCTCCAGGGAATGGAAGCCTATTGGATGCGTTATCCTCAGTGTATCCAAAAGACTTGGTTAAAAAATTGGTTAAAATTGATTATGGAATACAGAAGATCACCTTGCTAGGCTATATAAGTTCCCCGCTTTATACCGTTTCAGATAAATCGAAGCAGGTGTTCTTTGTTAATAGACGGCATATTTATAACGCCACACTTTCGAAGGCGATGGAAGAGGGCTACCGGAATATCCTTGAAAAAGATAGATCGCCCGTAGGCGTTATATTTATAACGCTAGATCCCAAAGATGTTGACGTGAATGTCCATCCTTCCAAACGAGAAGTAAAGTTTGCTGATAATACCGAAATTTATAGTATTATCAAGGCTGCTGTCTCAAGTTTGTTGCATTCTGTCGTTACAGAGTGTCCTTCCTCCGACAATTACCAACCCATGGTTCAATCATTAGGTAATCAGGGAGTTCAGATCCCTCGGGCATCTGTACCTAGTCTAATGATCGAGCGACCCAGTGACAGTGCTGAAAACTTGTTTGCTTTTAATAAACTGAGCTCTCCGGGTAGCACCGTAGCTTCTAGACCAGCAGAGATTCAGCATGCCATGCAGGCATTATCGCCTATCGAAACATTGAAAAAAGGAACAATTGTTCAGATATTCAATACCTACCTTATCGAAGAAAAGGATGGCAATATGACCATGTATGATCAACATGCCCTTCATGAACGGATCCTTTTCGAGCAACTGCTCAAAAAGGACCGGGAGATATCTTCCCAAAAATTACTCGTCCCGGAAATGGTCTTTCTGAGCAAATCAGAATTAGCCCTGCTTGAAGAATACCTTGTTTTTTTCAAAGATTCAGGCTTCGAAATAGAGTTTTTTGGACAGGATTGCATTCTTATTCGAGCAGTCCCAACCTTCTTAACAAACAAGAATTATCTCGAATTGTTTTCTCAAATTATCACCGATATTCTTACAATAAGAAACTCTGAAGCAATAGAGAAAATAACGGAGAGTGTACTGAAGATAGTTGCTTGCCGGAGTGCGATTAAGGCCGGTGACAGCTTGTCTGATGTAATGATTCAATCTCTATTCCGTGAAGCGGCAAAGACCCCGAATATTGATACCTGTCCGCATGGAAGACCAACTCATGTAGAGTTTTCCCCGCACGATCTGGAAAAAATGTTTCACCGTACCTGATTTTTAGCCTTTAATATTATCTTGGCGTGTTATTAATTAAAAAGCGATTAGCTACAACAATAACAACGATCCTAAATAATATATATTGACATGGCATTAGCGAAACGGCATAATGTTTGCGAATGTCGTAGTCTGGAAAACAACTTGTTTCATGATATTCAAATTCTTATTATATATTACTTGATAGCTGGGGCATAGATTTCTTGCATATTAGTGCAGGATTTCCCGGATAAAGGGTTATAATTTAAAGGGGTAAATTTAGTGGGGAAAGCATTAGTTATTGTTGAGTCGCCTGCAAAAGCAAAGACATTAGAAAAATTCTTGGGGAAAGATTTCACGGTCAAAGCATCTGGAGGACACGTTAGAGATCTACCAACCCATCGATTAGGTGTAAAGGTAGAGAATAACTTTGAACCGGATTATACTGTTATCAAAGATAAAGCAAAAATTATCTCAGCTCTAATGAAGTCTGCACAAGATAAAGAAATAATATACCTGGCACCCGATCCTGATCGTGAAGGGGAAGCTATTGCCTGGCACCTTGCACAGGTTTTGGAGCTCGATCTTACAAAGGTTAAGCGTATTGAGTTTAATGAAATTACCCAGACGGCAGTGTTGCGAGCCATTGAGTCTCCTCGGGACATCAATATGGATAGGGTTAACGCTCAGCAAGCACGTCGTATATTAGACAGGCTTGTAGGATATAAGTTGAGCCCGTTATTATGGAAAAAAGTCAAAAAAGGCTTGAGTGCCGGACGTGTTCAATCAGTTGCTGTATGGTTCATCTGTGAACGGGAAGATGCTATCAGTCGATTTATTCCTGTGGAATATTGGACGATCAATGTTCATTTACTTGCAGCAATAAGTGGAAAAAGCACTGTGGTCACTGTAGAATTAATCAAGTTTAAGGATAAGAAAATCACTATCTCGACTAAGCAAGAGGCAGATGAAATACTTAAGAATATCGAAGATAAAGACTATAGTGTTACTGATATAGAATGCAAACTAAAAAAGCGAAATCCTGAACCTCCTTTTATTACAAGTACCTTACAACAAGAAGCTTCCCGTAAGCTTGGGTGGTCAGCAAAAAAGACAATGATGGTCGCTCAGAAGCTATATGAGGGCCTCGATATTAATGGCGAGCATACGGGATTGATTACCTATATGAGAACTGACTCAGTAAGGATTTCTGAGGAAGCCCGGCAAGCGACGTCTGTCTATATCACCGAGACTTATGGTGAGAAATTTGTTGGTAAAGGAATTTTTAAGCAGAAAAAAAACATTCAGGATGCCCATGAAGCCATACGTCCGACGTATCTAGATAAAACTCCGGAATATCTCCAGGAACATATCGGGAGAGATGAATATAGGCTCTATACTCTCATTTGGAAAAGGTTTGTTGCGTCCTTAATGTCTCCCGCGGATATTGCCATGACCACAATATTCATAGCAGCCGGTGATTACTTGTTCAAAATTACTGGAAGTATTACAGAGTTTCCTGGTTTTATGACATTGTACATTGAAGGAAAAGACGATGAAGAAGACGAAGATGGAGAGAAGAAGTTGCCTCCATTAAAAAAGGGAGATAAGCTGAAGCTAGAAAGTATAGACTCATTGCAACATTTCACTAAACCACCGGCTCGATATACAGAAGCTACTCTCGTTAAGACGCTGGAAGAAAAAGGAATTGGTCGTCCATCGACCTATGCACCAATTATATCGACAATAGTCGACCGGGGATATGTTAATAAGGTTGATAAAAATAAACTATCGCCAACTGAACTTGGAATGATAGTTAATAAACAGCTTAAGGATTACTTTTCCGCTATTATTGATGTAGATTTTACTGCTAAAATGGAGAGTCAGTTTGATGAGATAATGGGTGGAAACCTTTTATGGACAGAAGTTCTCGGTGAATTCTATAAGCAATTTTTAGGAGAGCTGAAGCTGGCGGAAGATAATATGCCGAAAGTGAAAAGCGAAGGAAAAGAAACCGATATTAAGTGCGATAAATGTGGTAGTCCAATGCTGGAAAAGGTAAGCAGGTATGGAACCTTTTTGGCATGTAAAGCTTTTCCTAACTGCAGAAATACGAAGCCTATAGTTTCGGTGATCGATGTGCCATGTCCGGAATGCAAGGGAGAGTTAGTCGAGAAGCGGACCAAGCGTGGGAAAATATTCTATGGGTGTCGTAATTATCCTGATTGTAAGTTCGCAGCCTGGAATAAACCTTTATCAACGAAGTGTGAATTGTGTGGTGGAATGATGCTTCAAATGGCAAAAAATAAAATAAAGTGCCATAGTTGCAGTAATATAACTGAAGTGGAAAAAGATAATGAAGATCAAGATTAAAGAGTTTATTTTTAATAATTGGATTTTGAAGATAATCTCTTTTGTTGCTGCAATAGTCTTATGGATATTAGCAAAAAATCGTTTTTAGTTCGGAATTAAGGGTGCTGTTGTGATAAAGGATGATGATCCGGAGAGGCTGCGAGAGTTTCTAAAAAGGGAACTGGGAAAGCGTATTGGCTTTGTGCCTACTATGGGTTTTCTTCATGATGGCCATTTAAGTTTGGTAGATGCAGCGAGAAAAGAAAACGACATAGTCGTTGTAAGTATATTTGTTAATCCACTGCAATTCGGTCCTAGCGAGGACTTTGAGAAATATCCAAGAAATATTGAGAAAGATTGTTATTTACTCGAAAAATCCGGGGTGGATTTTGTTTTTATGCCATCTCCGAAGATGATGTATCCGTCTCAAGCCTTAACAACCGTTGCTGTTCCTCACTTTCAAAATATTCTTTGTGGTAAGTCACGACCTGGCCATTTTGATGGAGTTACAACTGTCGTAGCTAAGTTGTTCAATCTGGTGAAGCCTACAAACGCATATTTTGGTTTAAAGGATTACCAGCAGTTTGTCATTATAAAAAAGATGACAGTTGATTTAAATTTTGATATAGCTATTATTGGGTGTCCCATTGTCAGGGAAAGCGACGGCTTGGCGATGAGTTCACGTAATAGTTACCTCAGCCAGATAGAGCGTGAACAGGCTCGCCATCTTTATCGGGGAATTCATTCCATCGCTAATGAGATTTTTTCAGGAGAATTTGATCTGGATCGCTTTAAGAAACGATTCGACTCCTATATAACCGAATCCATCCCCAATGCTAAAATAGATTATTTTGAGGTCTTAGATGCCTTTACCCTGGAAGCGGTCTCTGAGTCTACAACCCATGTACTGCTTGCAACAGCAGTTTTCATCGGCACAATTCGATTAATAGATAATATGATTATGCCGTTTCAAGAGTAATACGTTCCAAACGTAAAGAATAGTTAACTTCTAATTTCTATTTTTCAATAATCATGGTATTTTATAATAAATAACTCAAAATATATTCGGGAAGGTGTAATATGTTCAGAAAAGAGATAAAAGTTCTTGATTGTACTATACGAGATGGCGGCTTAATAAATAAATGGGATTTTTCTGACGATTTTGTAAAAGCGGTCCTGGTAGCACTTGCAAAATCAGGGATAGATTATATGGAAATCGGGTATAAGGCTTCAAGAAAGATTATCTCGCCGGATGGTTTAGGAAAATGGCGTTTTTGTGATGAAGATGATATTAGAAAGGTATGCGAAGGTGTAGACCTTAATGGGATGAAACTTTCTGCGATGGTGGATATCGGACGAGTGGAAGCCGACGAAATAATCCCGGCAGATAAGAGCGTTTTCGATATGGTACGAGTTGCTTCTTATGTTAAAGACATTGATAAAGCTATAGAATTGGTCAAGAGATTTCACGATCATGGGTATGAAACAACCATAAATATAATGGCTGTTTCTCGGGCACTTAGTGTGGACCTTGAAGAAGCCCTCAAACAGCTAGCAGAGTCTGAAGTGCCGACAGTTTATGTTGTTGACAGTAATGGCGCACTCTACTCTGAACAAATCGATTACATGGTAAAAAAATATCAGAAATATTTACCTGGGAAGACTATCGGTATTCATGCACATAATAATCAACAGCTTGCTTACGCAAACACGATAGAATCGATAATTCATGGTGCAAATATGTTAGATGCAACTGTCTACGGTATCGGAAGGGGAGCAGGCAATTGCCCATTAGAACTTTTACTTGGTTTTCTAAAGAACCCTAAATTCCGTCTGCGTCCGGTGATCGAATTAATTGAAAAAGAATTTATACGTCTTCGTGAGAAGATTGAATGGGGTTATATAATCCCATATGCTATTACCGGAATTTTAGATGAACATCCTCGATCTGCAATGGAATTACGAGATAGTGCCCAGAAGGATGAGTTTACAAAGTTTTTTGATAGCTTTCAGACAGAGCTAATTATTTAAAAACAATGGATATTAGCGGAATAAAATTGATAGGCATTATTCGGGGTATTCAAGAAAAAGATCTTGTCGGGACGATTGAAGCGGCGATTGCTGGTGGACTCACTACAATAGAGATTACTATGAATACCCCGGATTCTTCGCTACTTATAAAAAAAGCTTCCGATTTCTTTTCGGACAGAGCTATAATTGGAGCGGGAACTGTCATTACCAAAGAGGACCTCAATAGTGCGCTCGAAGCAGGAGCCTCATTTATCGTGGCCCCTAATTTTAATGTTGAAATCGCGGGCTTATGTTCCATAAATAAGACCCCATATTTCCCCGGTGCGCTTACGCCTACTGAAATAATTAATGCTTGGAATGCCGGTGTGACTATGGTTAAGGTATTCCCGGTTTCTTCTATGGGCGGCGCTCGATATATTCAAGAACTTCGGGGACCCTATGCTTCCGTTAAGTTGCTTGCTTGCGGTGGGGTCACGCCTGAAAATATCAACGAATATTTCTCAGCCGGGATAGATTGTATTGCTATCGGTTCTCAGATTTTCAACCGTGAGTGGATGGAAAATAAGCAATTTGATAAGATTCAAAGAGCTGCAGAACTTTTCGTACAACAAGTAAAGGTAACCCTAAACTAACCTTACTTAGTCTTTATTTTTAGGCGTCTGTTCATTACCGGGCTCCGAGTTGAGCGGATAAGAATAATCATAGATTAATAGGAGTCTCCTATGCCTTTTATTACAATCCCAGGAATCCTCGGAAAAGTATTTGTTCCTGAAGAATCCTCATGTGCTAGTAAAAAGCATAAGTGTCCTGATTGTTTCTCCTGCCAATGGTGTAGTGATGATCGTTGCGAGCTTTGTCTCCAACGTAAGGAACGTAGTGGGACAGAGCTCTCTCAGAAGTAAATGGCTTTTTTCATTTTTTATCTCTACGAACAGCAGAATTACAGCTATATAAAAAAACTTTTAGGGGATATAGTATCCTTAACAGCTAGTAGCGAGGTGATTCTATATGGAAAATGATGAAGAATGGAAAAAAAAATTGACGTCTGAAGAATATCATGTGATGCGAGAGCGAGGGACCGAGAAGCCATTTGCCGGGAAGTACTATAAAAATGAAGAAAATGGAATGTATTATTGTGCTGCTTGCGGTAATCCCTTGTTCAGCTCGAAGACGAAATTTAATTCGGGAAGCGGATGGCCTAGCTTTTTTGCTCCGGTAGAAGATGATAAGATCGCTTCTGATATTGATCGAAGTCATGGCATGGAAAGAGTCGAAGTCCATTGTTCGAAATGCGGAAGCCATCTTGGACATATATTCAACGATGGTCCGGCTCCTACTGGCAAAAGATATTGTGTGAATTCGGTGTCGCTCAAATTCGAGAAATCGTAAGAAATCAAAAGAAATTATATCTTATATGCTGGGATGCAGAGAAGTTCTATGTAAAGGAAATATAATTATTTCACTTTGCGGTAGTATGTTAATGAGAATAGCGTTAGATACCTATGATCAGAAAATGCTATTAATACCCAACGTGAAGTAGATAGGCTCTTTATGCGCATTGTGGTTTGGAACAGCTCTGGCCCAAATGAGATTAAGTGAGATAGGGAATTGTCCGAAGCTGAGTACGTTAAAATCGAACTCGAAACCGATTGTTTTATTAAAGTTTGAGTTGAATATTCGTTGTGGTGAGTCTGAAAGTGCGCCCCATTCATGGAATAAGGAAAAATATATACTTTCCAGCCATAACTCGCTGGAAAGTACCGGTATATCATAGAGATTAGCTGCAAGAGGCATATTAAATGATGTGCGAAATAAAGAAAAGTTTTTATTATGGTCATTAGTATCTCTATATCTCGAAACCGCCCTTAGTCCATCAAACGTGGAGTAAAGATAATAAAATTTCTCTTCTGGGGTAAAGCCTTTACTTAATTTTGTAATATTTTGAACTGTGATGCTTTTTAAATGTCCGGCGCGAAAAGAAATCCCGGAACCAAAAATAGTTTGATCAAAATCATGGTCTGAACCAAGAAACTTTCTATTGTATTCGTAGTCGATGGAATAATAAGAGTTAGAAAGCGGCGTTAACCCATATTTCTGCGCAAAATTTACAATAAGTTTGTTTGCATGGCTGGTTTTCTGTAAGTCCAGGTACGAATAAAACCCATAGAACTTTGCGAATTTATCTTGCAATACAAATTTGTAGAGATCTTCAGATTGGTAAGCAACGGTAAGGAAGGTTCCCGGATACGTGATTTGCTCCTGCACATGATTCCAATAATAATTGAACCCGGCAGTTGAGTTCTGTATCCCTCGTAACGTTCTATAGGTGCTAAAAAATGCCAGTTTTGGGTCAAGGAGCCTGGTTTTCATGTAAGAAACCTGCCAATAGTCAGTCTGCGAGTTATTATCGAGCGATAAGTTGAAATCGTCGAGATATCCATAGTTTAACTGGACAGCGCTATAGCTCCCGAGATTGCTGATTACGAATGATGGTCTAATTGAGAGGTAGTAAGCATCTGACTCAGGAACAGCTATATATGGGGCTGCTTTAAACCTAGTCGGGTAATAGTTGTTGAGCCTGTATATATCAGGATACGTTCTGTTCGGGTCTAGGATCACTTCTTTTATGGGAGAAGATGTAATGAACTCAATTGTTTCAGCGCTTTTGCCGGTAGATTTTCCGATATAAACATTATTATTGCTATCGGTTGCCTGTATAACCATCGGTGCATTTATATCCCCGGAATTTTTTATATTTACCCTGCTAATAACGTTGAAAGATGGATTTAAGGCAGCTTGTAACGAGGTTATTTCATAATCAAAGGTTTTCCCTGAGTATACCCATTGCTCAAAGAATTTTGAATAGTCTTTTCCTGAGACCTTACTAATAGCTTCAAGAAGATCGGAAGTTGTTAGTATCTTATGCGAATAATTATTGAGTAAATAATGAAGAAGCTCTATAAACTTTTTATCTCCAAGTTCCTGGTAGAGAATATTGAAAATATAAAATCCTTTCTGATATTGCATTGTAACTAATGCTGAAATATCAGACGATTTTTTTCTATCAGAAGAAGGGGGAGGGTCTTGATTCCTTACGGCAAGCTCACGGTACGGGAGATATGTAAAGAATTCTTCAAATGTGTAATTTGGGATATGTTCACCTTTTGGCACATTGAGAAGATTATGAGATATCCCGTATCTATTCTCAAAGTATTTATTCATAAAAAAGGTACATAGTCCTTCGCCAATCCAGTTATCTTCATTAAATCCATAGCTCACAGTTAAGCCCCACCACATATGTCCGAATTCGTGTGCGAGGATGACTTCGTATATCCGAGAAAAAAGTGATGGAAGCCGTCTCAACTCTCTGGGCATGAATATAGTATTGCCCGCGCTGTATGCAGATTGAGAACCCATGTAATTGTCTACTATTGATAGGTGAGTTGATGGAAACTCAAGCTTATAGAAATCTTTGTAGTAATTTAAAGCCCGCTCTGCAACTTGTATTGAGAACGAAGCGTAAGCTTCATCTCCAGGTAGATAATAAGAGTCAATAACAAGGTTTTTGTAGGTATGTCTGAATTTTTTAATTTTTTCCGAGGCAAAAAGAGGGAGCAATGAAATCGGGTTCCTGATAGTGCCCTCGCGGATTATCGCGGACCCTGATTTCTGTATCGTTATTAGCTCTGTACCTGTAACCACTTCGAGATTTGGAGAGCTGGCGACCGTTATTTTATAAGTAGCCTGTTTGAAATGTTCATTGTTTCTTTGAAATACACCTTGCTGCGTATAATTTGCAATAGTTGGGTACCACATGCCTTGCAGGTAGAGGACTCCGTTGTATTTCCCGTTACCGAGTTTTGTTGGGATAATTGAGGAGAACGATATATCAAACGTAATTAGTTTTCCCGGTGGCAGATCATTTGGCAGTAACACGATCGCATAGTTTTTGTTCCCCACTGTCCCTACGGCAGGGTCCTCTTCGTCGATATATGAAAACTCAAGTTTTCGACCCTCCGATTTTACTTCATTAATGTAGGTAGCGCTTTCTTCGAATCCTTTTGGATAGGAATAGTCATACCGGGAAGGATCAGTCCTAGGATCCATTTTTTTGTCCATATTAAGTGGTAGCTGGATTATTAGTTCCCTTAGGTTAGCTGACGATGTGTTGGTTATCGAAACCCTATTATTGCCTGAAATAAAGAAGTTATCTGCAATGGAAATAGTTAAGTCATAAAATAGATCTTCGGCAAAAACAGTTGCCGAGATCAAAGTACAAAAGAATACAAGAGTAACTATTAAATACCAATTTAACTTTTGCATACATATCGTATTTCCTTTTATAATTGTACTATGACTTTAGCACTAACTCTTCTTTTTTTATAGGATGAGTAATCAGCATAGCTAGCTTATTAAGGAAGATTTTTGGCTCGATAGTATTTATAGATAATCCCAAAAATGATGATGTTATGGATTTGATAGAAATTGATGCTTTTGATTTTGGGAATGACAATATGAAGGGGATTCGTTTTTTTATTGCGAGCTTGACTGTGGTTGTATCATCGAAAACAAATCCTAGCTTGTGAACATTTAAGGATAAGAACTTTTCGCACACAAGTGAGATTTTCTTGTAAGTTGCTTCTCCTTCTTCAAAAGATTTTATTCTGTTGATAACAATCGATATTTTTGATGTAATATTTTTGGAGTTAATAACCTTTATCGTTGCGTAAGCATCAGCCATGGCTGTGATGTCCGGGGTGGTAATAACTATTGTTTCATCTGAAATAGAAACGAATTTAATGACGTTATGGGAAATTCCTGCTTCGGTATCAATAATTATAAAATCGTATCTGTCTTCTAGTTTTGAGAATTCATCGATAAGGAGCTGTCGTTTTGCATGAGTTGTATTTGATAGTTTGAAAATCCCTGAAGCCCCTGGAATGATATGGACCCCTTCCGGACCTGATATGATGACATCTTCTATCTTTTTTCTTTTTTCTAAAATGTCGAGCAGATCATGTTCCGGGTGTGTGTTGGTAAGTATGTGTATATTGGCTAAACCAAGGTCTCCATCAATAATCAATACTTTTTTCCCAAGTTTAGCACAGGCGATACCAAAGTTAACTGAGAACAGGGACTTGCCTACGCCGCCTTTGCCACTAGTAATAGTAATAATCTTAGCTTTTTGATTCGAGCTATTGTTCATTCATGATCTCCTTGTTTTCCTATAAGTTTAAACAATTCTTATGATTATTATATATCATAAATTAAAAATGTAAAATACTTAAACGTTTCAACGTTAAGACATTCTTGCGGTAATGCAATAATGTAGTTTAATAATGAAACACTAATCGGAAATGGTCGGGGCTTTTTTTAGCAGGGTTAGCCAGGTGCTAATGGGTATTCAAGTATTTCAACGCTTTATCGATAATAATAAAAGTTATTTTATATAATAAAATTATCAGAACATTCCGTGCCACTTAGCGTCATCGACGAAAATCAAAATATTCTGTATAATTATACTAGTTTGAAAATTAGGAAGGATTGCGTTCGTTGCCTGAGTTAAGGAAAGATCCTGTTATCGGAAGATGGGTTATAATCGCCAAAGAAAGAGGCAGAAGACCATCAGATTTTAAAGCCTCATCTGAACACCGTGATGTCCATTTGTGTCCGTTTTGTGAAGGTAATGAAGATAAAACTCCACCAGAAATCCTGTCCTATAGATCGGATCCAGGCGCACCGAATACCTCTGGCTGGAAAGTAAGGGCGATTCCAAATAAATTTCCTGTCCTTGAAATAGAAGGTGATATTCATCGGGCTGGTGTCGGGATGTACGACATGATGAATGGCATCGGAGCTCACGAAGTTATTGTCGAATCTCCAAAACATGTTGTCAATTTTATTGATCTTAGTGGAGATCAGATTGAGTTAATATTAAAGGCATATCGTGAAAGGCTGAAAGACCTTTATAAGGATAAGCGGTTCCGATATATTATAATATCAAAGAATTATGGGTTAGCCGCTGGAGCAATACTGTCACATTCACATTCTCAACTAATTGCGATGCCTATTGTTCCCAGGACTGTAAGATCTGAGCTAAAGGCGGCAAAACAGTACTATTTGAATAAAGAACGATGTGTATTCTGTGATATGATGAAGCAAGAGCTGAGTTCGGGAGAGAGAATAATTGCGACTAATGATCATTTCGTAGTCTTAGCCCCTTTTGCTTCTCGTTTTCCCTTCGAAATGTGTTTGATGCCAAAAAAACATTCTCATCGATTTCATGATATTACAGATGAAGAGATTGGATCACTTGCGAGTATTTTGATCAAAGTTATGTCTAAGCTTAAATCTATTTTAGGTGACCCTGCTTATAATATAATGGTACATACTGCTCCGAATGAATTGCCTCGACTGGGACATCCTGAATACTGGAGTTCTCTTTCCCACGATTATCACTGGCATTTTGAAATTATGCCCCGGTTAATTGAAGTCGCTGGCTTTGAATGGGGGACAGGGTTGTATATTAATTCAATAGCTCCCGAAGATGCTGCTTTGCATTTGAGGGAGGGTATGAACGTATGAAATATTTTAAAAATTGAAAGGAGAAACACAAATGGCTGTAAAAAAACAAATAGAAAAAAAAGAATTAGTAGAGAAAAAGGAATCAACTACGAAAAAGGTGACCTTTAAGGTGTCAGCACCTGAGGCCGGAGTAGTTTTTTTGGCTGGGGATTTTAATAACTGGGATTCAGCAAAAAAACCTCTAAAAAAGAATGAAAAAGGGGAGTGGACTGTAACTGCTGTTTTGAAGCCAGGGAAGTATCAGTATAAGTACGTTATTGATTCTGCATGGCAAATAGATCCAAAAGCAGAAACTGTCACGGATAATACTGGCAATGTCAATAATGTAAAAGAAGTTAAATAAATAATAGTTTTACAAATATAACTCAAAAGATTTTTTTTGTAAAATTTAAGATTTATTTTTGTTAAGCTGCGGGTGTAATTATATTTATTATTTGGTAGCTAATGTAAAAGTATTCTAGTAGGATTCAGAATAGAATTAGGTAGGGGGGAACTCTTTATATAAAAAAGAGTTTTTATAACGTTGAAGAAGGGATGGTTTACCTATGAATATACTCATTGCCTCATCAGAAGTAGTGCCATTTGCAAAAACCGGTGGTCTGGCTGATGTTGCTGGTGCATTGCCGAAAGAGATAAAAAAATTAAAGCATGACGTTGTTGTAGTTATGCCTTGCTACAAAACAATTGATAAAAACAAGTTTAAGCTAGAATTAGTTGGTAATTTTGATGTTCAGATTGCCGGCGGAATTGAGAAAGCGGACCTATATAAGACGAAGTTAGATAAAACGACTGTTCCGGTCTACTTTATTGCTAATCCGAAGTATTTCGATCGAGATCATCTGTATCAAGAATCTGGTGAAGATTATATAGACAATGATGAAAGATTTGCATTTTTTGACAGGGCTATTCTCGAAATGTGTAAATATTTGGACTATAAGCCTGAACTTATTCATTGCAATGACTGGCAGACTGCGTTAGTGCCTGTATATCTGAAAACTTTATACCTGAACGACCCTTTTTACACAAATACGGCCACCTTGTTTACTATTCATAATCTTGCCTATCAAGGATTGTTTGAGCCGAAAAAGGCACTCCAGGTTACCCAGTTGCCGGCAGAAGTTTTTAGCTATGAAAAACTGGAATTCTGGGGAAAGTTCAGCTTTATTAAGGGTGGGCTTATCTACGCGGACCTCCTCAATACAGTCAGTGATATGTATAGCAAGGAAATTCAAACTGAAGAGTATGGGTGTGGGTTGCAAGGGCTACTCAGTACAAGAAGTGCAGATTTGTATGGTGTAATTAATGGAATAGATTACTCAGTTTGGGATCCGAAAGCTGACCCGAATATTAAAGAAAACTATAGTTTGCAGAAATTAGAAGGTAAAGAAATAAACAAAAAAGAGCTACTTAAGCAGTATGGTTTGAAGTACAAGGAAAATACTCCGGTAATCGGAGTTATCTCTAGGTTAGCAGATCAAAAAGGCTTTGATTTGATTGCCGAAATAATTGATCAGCTTATGCAAAAGAATCTTCAGATAGTTATTCTTGGCACAGGTGAACCGAAGTATCATCAGTTATTTGCTTCTATCGCCGAAAAATATCCTGCAAAAGCAGGTATTGCGCTAAAATATGATGCAATGTTAGCTCAGCTGATTTATGCTGGAAGTGACATGTTCCTTATGCCTTCTCGTTATGAGCCTTGTGGTTTAGGCCAATTAATAAGCTTGAAATACGGTACGATTCCGATAGTACGTGAGACAGGCGGATTAGCGGATACGATCGTTGATTACGACTTGGTTGATGTATTCGAAGCAGACAAGGCAAACGGATTTATGTTTTTAGACTATAATTCAGAAAAGCTTCTTGAAAAAATAGAGCGAGCTGTTGAAGTTTATGCTGACGAAAAAGCCTGGAAAAAACTTATGAAAAACGCTATGAAATATGATTTTAGTTGGAAAGCCTCCGCTATAAAATACATGGAATTGTATTTTTGCGCTTTAGGAAAAAAACAGGGATAAAACTGATCCCATATTAATATTTATTTAAGGAGGGGCTGTCCCAAAAGGGGCAGCCTCTTCTGCATTGTGAAATAGATATAGTACAATGAAGATATGAGAAAAAACAACACAAAAGTAACATTCAAAGAATATTCGATGCACCAACAATTTTTGCTCCCCCCAAGTTTGGAAGAATTAATACCTGAGAATCATCTGGTAAGGGTGGTAAATTCAGCAATTGAGAGGATGAATATTGAACCGGTGCTAAAAAGATACAAAGGCGGCGGGACAAGCAGCTATCATCCCGGAATGATGCTCAAGGTACCGGATGAAGGAACTTAATGAAAAACTGGCAGGTATAGGCAAGGACAAGAGTTTAAAAAAAGCAGTGCAATGGATATGTGAAATACAATAATTTTCATTTTGAACAGACAAATTTCAGAAAAACAGATTCAAAATAGAATATTTCAAATATGATCAAAATCAAGATCAATACATATGTCCTGAGGGTAAGCAACTTCATTTTAAAGATATTGAAAACCATATAAGTGCAAATGGATATCAAACGGAGCGACGTGTTTATCAGTGTAACGAATGCAACACATGTAGCTGTAGAGATGCATGTACGACCTCAAAAACAGGACGATCTATTCAAGTGAGCTTTCGGCTCAATGAACTTAGGCAGCAAGCTAGAGATAATTTACAGTCGGATTTAGGAAAAAAGTTAATGAAAAACATTTATAGATAATAAAAAGAGGCTGCCTAAATTTTTACTTTTTGGACAGCCCCTTTTTTTCTCCTAAATTATAAAAAATTCGATAAGTCTGGTGGTCGGAACCGTTAGAAAATACATCTTTGTATAAAGCAGGTTACCCTATCTAGGCAACATCCGATGCCCCAGCTGTTTCACATGAGAGCTTTTTAGTTAATCAAATGAAGATACGGCGCTCCTTAGTTCCTATAAATATTTTGTGATGGTCGTTGCCTATGACTGGAATGCTCTGCACAAGCATCAAAGTTCTTCTCGCTAAGATATGATATTGGATTCTGCAAGTACATTGTCTGGTATGAAAAGTTTTGCCTGAAACTTATCTATGGACTTAAGGTAGGTACTCATTTATGTTTGTCTTGATGGTTTAATTGTTAGCTATTTAGTAAATTTCATTTAATGTAATATAATACATTATATTGCTAAAATATTTTTTTATAGAGTAGTCATGCCTCTTATATATGAAACCTTTTTCTGCCTGGATTATATCCTCGATTAACGTCAACTATGATTCCTGTCCAGCCGCAATTATTTTCCCCGGGTATAAGAAATAAATATATAGGTATAAGTCAGGCCAATGTAGTCCCTTAAAAATAGGTGTTTATATTCGCTGGCTTTTTTGCAGATTCAGATGAAGCTGTTCAGGTAATTCAGGTAAACTGTCCACCTGATTCAGATTGATGGTGTCCAGTCGATCTCCGAGACAAAAATACAAGCAGA